>VFLB01000305.1 GCA_009914645.1 Synechococcaceae bacterium Bin_79_3 | reverse complement strand
TGTTCGCCGCAAGCGCAGCTGTAAGGCAGTGCTGGTGCTAAGGGAATACCAAGCTTGTTGCATGCCAGCAAAGTGCCAGAAGTGCCATCGATAGCAACAGCTGCTACCTGTTGGCGCAACACAGTTGATAGTTGTTTTACTAATTGCGCTACCCCAAGCTGCCAACCATTGGCATCGGAAAAAGGAAGTGGATATGAACTACTTTTCGTTTCTAATAAGTTCCCTGCGGCATTCACCACCGCCACCCTTAAGCCGCTGGTGCCCAGATCAATACCTAGGCCTAAAAACTCCACTCAGGGGCGCAAACTTGCGGCGATCGCATCAACATTTTCCCAGGGCAGATCAAGGTCTGTGCGGCCAAAGTGGCCGTAGGCAGCAACGTTTTGATAAAAACGACCGCCCCTTTCCTTGGGTAAACCGCGCAGGTTGAAGATCTCAATGATGGCGCCAGGCCTGAGGTCAAATTTTTCTTGCACTAATTCAGTGAGGGCTTCATTGCTAATGCTGCTTGTATTGAAACTTTCCACCAAGATGCTCACCGGTTTTGCCACACCAATTGCATAGCTGAGTTGCACCTCCACCTTGCGGGCAAGGCCTGCAGCCACAAGCGCTTTTGCTACATAACGGGCCGCATAGGCAGCAGAGCGATCCACCTTGGTGGGGTCTTTGCCTGAAAAGGCCCCACCACCATGGCGGGCATAACCGCCATAGGTATCAACAATAATTTTGCGCCCGGTAAGGCCCGCATCACCTTGGGGGCCACCAACTACGAATTTTCCGGTGGGATTTACAAGGAAACGAGTGCTGTTGCGATCAGGCTTCAGAGCTAAATCAGCGGTGGCTGGTTCCACCACATGCTGCCAAAGATCGGCAGAGATCCGTTCCCTCAAACCTTTGTCGTCGCTGATGCCATCAATTTCAGCGATGTGTTGCGTTGAGATGAGGATTGTGTCGATCGCCACCGGCTTTTCGTTTTCATACACAACACTCACCTGAGTTTTGCCATCGGGCAGCAGGTAGTGGAGTGAACCGTTGTGGCGTACCTCAGCTAGGCGTCGCGCTAAGCGATGAGCCAGGCTTATCGGTAACGGCATCAATTCAGGGGTTTCATCACAGGCATAACCAAACATGATGCCTTGGTCGCCGGCACCAACTTTGTCTAGGGGATCACCATCGTGATCATCTGCTTCATCTACCCCTTGAGCAATATCAGGTGATTGCTGATCAAGGGCCACCAACACCGCACAACTATGGGCATCAAAGCCACCAGCGCGGGCACCGTTGTAACCAATTTGTTCAATTACACCGCGAACAAGTCGATTGAAATCAACTATTGCGGTTGTTGTTACTTCTCCTGTAATTATGCAAAGCCCGGTATTAACAACAGTTTCACAGGCCACTCGGCTGGCAGGATCTTGGGCTAGTAGCGCATCAAGCACTGCATCGCTCACTTGATCACAGATTTTGTCTGGATGGCCTTCAGTAACGGATTCTGAGGTGAATACGTAGCGACCCATGGGCAAAAAATTTCTAGTGGTAGGAAGGTTACAGCGGAGCTAGTTGATCCCAGTGCTCCAGGTAACCATGGCTGCCTGAAAGTTGAAGCGGCTGCTTCCAACCGCCGTTGTAGGCAAGATTCCAGCCCAAACCGGCAGCAGCAGCCATGTTTAGATCTGCTTGAGCATCACCCACCATGCCGCAATATTGAGGTTCAAACCCCAACTCATTGCAGAGAGTTAGCGCTGCAGCCGGGCTTGGCTTTGCGGGATTTCGTTCAGCCCCATAAACAGCTTTGAAAAATTGGCTCAGCTGGTAATGCTGCAAAAAAGTTTCCAAGCTTGGGCCAAGATCGCTACTTAAAACAGCAAGGGTGATCCCCTTTTGCTGTAAGCGCTGCAACATCGCAACTAAGCCAGGCAAAGTTGGGGTGAGCTGGGCTTTGCGATCAGCGAGAGCAGAATCTGCTCGGCTGAAAGCTATTTCAGCCCATTCTTGGGCATCGCACCAATCAACCCCGTTCATAGCCAGCACCGTAGCGGTGGAAATCAAGTTGCTATGGCGGCTAGCAACTGCGGATGCACCAGCAGGATGAATTCCATTTTTGCTTAAGCCATAGGCAGCAAGAAGCTGGGGGAGCAGCTCTGGCTTGGCACTGATGCCAACACAAAAAGAGGCCCTGGCATTTGCCAGAGCCTCGAGGTATTTCTCACTGCTGCAGAGGGTGCCATCTTTATCAAATAGCACTGCTTTTGTTGAATCAAGCGGCAGCGATTTATTAATCAAGCTCAGCGGATTCCATTTCTGTATCCTCATCGGTTTCATCTGCTTGTTCAAGCAGCATCTGCTTATAACGAGCAGCCATTTCCTCAGCGTTATCAAACACCTTTTGGGGATCGGTAAGCATATCTCCGGGTTCAGGCTCAAGAGCCTTGGTGGATAGTGAAATTCGACCCCGCTCAGCATCTAGATCAATGATCATTACCTTCATTTGATCGTTCACATTCAGCACCGTATGTGGTGTTTCGATGTGTTCGTGGCTGATTTCTGAAATGTGCAAGAGGCCACTCACGCCACCAATATCAATGAAGGCGCCGTAGGGCTTAATTCCCCTTACGGTGCCAATCACCACTTCACCCACCTCGAGGCGATTCATCTTGCGTTCCACAAGAGCGCGGCGATGGCTCAATACCAGCCGGTTACGTTCTTCATCCACCTCAAGAAATTTGAGGGGAAGGAAATCTGCAACGAGATCTTCTTTTGGTTTGCGGGTGCTGATGTGGCTGCCTGGGATAAAGCCCCGCAAGCCCTCAACTCTCACCAGAGCGCCACCGCGGTTGGTGGCAAAAACTTCGCTATAAATTGTGGCATCTTCTTTTTGTAGTTGCCCAACACGCTCCCAAGCTCGTTGATATTCAATGCGGCGAATTGAAAGGGATAACTGACCATCTTCATTCTCATCGGTAAGAATAAAGAATTCGCGCACCTCGCCTGGTTCCAGCACCTCTTCAAGGGTTTCAACCCGGTTGATAGATACTTCTTGCAGGGGCATAAACGCTGCTGTTTTTGCACCAATATCAATCAGAGCACCCTTCGGCTCTAGATTAAATACAGTGCCGTTAACAACATCACCTGGTTTGAAGTGATAGTCGTATTTACTAAGTAACGCTGTAAATTCTTCAAGGGTAAAACCCACATCATCGCCACTGCGGCTGGCAACTCGAATGCCATCTTCAGCGCTTGGCACTTCATCTGGAATGTCATCGGCCAGATCATGGGCCATAGCATCTAGGCTTTGCTCTAAATCGAGCATGGAATCAGCAGCCAGCGCTTCAGTGCTTAATGGGGTTGTGGTCATGGATGGAACAGGCGGCCTGCCTCAGGCAGGGGGAAGGGAACCGTTTAGAGCTCCGCCAAAGCAAAACGGTAATCTCTAACCCTATCAGCCGATCTCCGCCAATTGACGTTTAACTTGATTGCGTTGTTTGAGTTTTTCGAGAGTGCCGATAAAATCTGAAACACTACGAAACTTTCCATACACTGAAGCAAAGCGCACATAAGCCACTTCGCTTAGATCACCCAGTTGATCAAGAACCAAATCGCCTAATTCTTGGCTGTTAATTTCTCGTTGGTTTCGCTGTTGCAACAATATTTCCAGATCATCGATTACCACTTCCAATCGCCCAGTATCAAGACCTGTTTTTTCGCAAGCTCTCACCAAACCGGTTAAAAGTTTGATACGACTAAAAATTTCGCGATTGCCATTGCGTTTAATAACTGTGATTGGCACAGTTTCCACTCTTTCGTAGGTGGTAAATCGGAATTCACAATTGAGGCATTCGCGCCTGCGTCGCACGGTTTTACCTAAATCTGCTGCCCTTGACTCGAGCACCCTGCTATCACTGTGTTGGCAGGCGGGGCACTGCAAAATTAAACAATCAATTAAATAACTCTTTAATTGTAGACATTAATACCAATATTGAAAAGCCCCCCTCGCATTTGCGAGGGGGGCTTTGTCTTAAGCCGGGTTAATTAAAAGCCTTACTTGCCAATTTTAGGTGGATCTCGCAGGGCAACTGCAAAAAACAGAGTGCCGATTGCGAATGCAAGGATCAAAATGTAGGCGAAACTTTCCATCGCTAGGGTTCTCCTAAGGGTTATTTGACGGGGCTACCAGTCGGGGGCACATAGCCCTCGGGCAGGCGGCGGGTGGACTTGTCGCCCAGTTTTGCAAATAAACCGAATTCAACTTGTTCGCCGAGATCTGGATCGATGCCGGCAAACACATCGCGGTAAAGGGTGCGAGCCCCATGCCAGATGTGTCCAAAGAAGAAGAGCAACGCAAAAGTGGCATGTCCAAAGGTGAACCAACCGCGGGGGGAGCTGCGGAAAGTGCCATCGGATTCATACTTTTCACGATCAAACTCAAAGGCTTCACCCAATTGAGCTTTGCGAGCTAAACGCTTCACGTCGGCTGGGTCTGTGAAGGTTTTACCATCCAGTTCACCGCCGTAAACGGTTGCAGTTACTCCAGTTTGCTCGAAGGAATACTTTGCTTCTGCCCTGCGGAAGGGGATATCTGCGCGCACGATGCGGTCTTTATCCTCGAGAACAACTGGGAAGTTTTCAAAGAAGTTTGGCAAGCGTCGCACCTGCAGATCTCTGCCGTCTTTATCGGTGAAGCTGATGTGACCAATCCATCCGGTAGGAAGCCCATCGCCGTTAACCATTGGCCCAACTCTGAACAAACCTCCCTTGGCTGGGCTATTGCCCACGTAATCAAAGAAGGCAAGCTTTTCAGGGATGTTGCCGTAGGCCTCGCTAGGACTGGCGCCTTGGGCGATTGCACCCTGGGCGCGTTTGGCTATTTCTTGTTTGAAATAGCCCTGATCCCACTGATAACGGGTGGGGCCGAATAGTTCAATCGGAGTGGTAGCACTGCCGTACCACATAGTTCCCGCCACAATAAAGGCGGCAAAGAAGACAGCTGCAATGGCACTAGCCAGCACAGTTTCAATGTTTCCCATCCGCAGAGCTTTGTAAAGCCGTTCCGGAGGGCGAGTGGTGATGTGGAAAATCCCAGCAATTATCCCAACGATGCCGGCTGCAATGTGGTGAGCCACAACACCGCCTGGATTAAAGGGGTTAAAGCCCTCAGGTCCCCAGGAGGGCTGCACTTTTTCCAGATGGCCGCTGATGCCATAAGGATCGCTCACCCACATCCCCGGCCCGAAGACCCCGGTGAGATGGAAAGCGCCAAAACCAAAACAGGCAAGGCCAGCAAGTAGCAAATGGATTCCAAAAATCTTGGGCAGATCGAGAGCGGGCTCACCGGTGCGGGGATCCTGCCAAATCTCTAAATCCCAGAAAGTCCAGTGCCAGATGGCGGCTAAAAACAGCAAGCCACTAAAAACAATGTGGGCGGCAGCCACCCCTTCGAAGCTCCAAAAACCAGGATCAACCCCGGTTTCACCGGTGATGCTCCAGCCTCCCCAGCTGCCGGTAACGCCTAATCGAGCCATGAAGGGCATAACAAACATGCCCTGCCGCCACATGGGGTTGAGAACGGCATCAGAAGAATCAAAGATGGCCAACTCATATAGAGCCATCGAGCCGGCCCAGCCGGCCACCAGGGCGGTGTGCATTAGGTGCACCGCCAAAAGGCGGCCTGGGTCGTTGATGACGACCGTGTGCACCCTGTACCAGGGCAATCCCATTTGATTTGGTGGGGGTAAACGAGATCAGAAGCTCCGCATTAACTGCGAAGATTTTGTGATCGTAAGGGTTTAAATCCAAACCCAGGCTTGCTGTTTCAAAGGGAAACAACTCATGTGGCCGGCGGAGCTCCCTTTCTTTCAGGATCGCGTCACAAATCGCAATAAGTATCAGGGCAGAATGCCTTCAGTTGTGGATTAGCGAATGCCGGTGGTGCGTTTTGTGAGGGAAGCCTGTGATGTGGTTTGCCCGGTGGGTACAAACCTGCGCGAATTGGCTTTGGCGGAGGGCCTACAGCTTTATGGCTTAAAAGGGCAGCTTGGTAATTGCGGCGGTTGCGGCCAATGCAGCACCTGTTTCATCGAGGTAGTTGCCGAACGCGATGGTGCAGCTCTGAGCGAGCGCACAGCCGTGGAAGATCAGAAATTACGGCGACGTCCCCCCAGCTGGCGGTTGGCCTGCCAAGTGTTGGTGCTCGATTCAGTAGCTGTATTAACCAGGCCCCAAGTGGGCAGAGATTCCCTTGCTAAGCAACTGCAAAAGGCTTGCTTAGAGCCATTGCCAATTGCTGAATTGAGCGACGAGCTGTGAACTCCAGGTGATAGGGCCGCTCTGGCGGTGATACCCTCCCGGAACACCTTTTGGCGGTTATGCAAACCAACGATCTCGGCTTTGTGGCCAGTCTTTTATTTGTATTTGTTCCAGCTGTATTTTTGATCGTTCTTTATATCCAAACCAACAGCCGCAAAAATTAACTAGACGCTTAGGGGCTTTTTAGGCCCATGGCTTCAGGGCTTTTCAGGTTCCCTCACCAGCAGCACAGGAGCTGGGGCATGCACCCGCACGTAATCGCTTACCGATCCACCCAACAGTCTGTCGAGGTCTACCAAGCCTTTTGCCACTAGGGGGCGGCGATCTTGGGAGGCGATAACAACTAGATCTGCTTTTATTTCCAGGGCAGTAGCGCATAAACCCCTGCCGATATCACCGGTTTTGTGCACAACATTCAGTTCAACTCCAAAGCTGCGGGCCCGTTGTTTTGCCTGATCTAAAAGGGTATTTACTGGTTTAGCACCGGCACGGCTTGGGGCTAAATCATGGTGACCAATGTGCACCCCGGTGAGGCTGCTGCCTGGGATATCGCGGGCTAATTCACAGGCAAGTTTGAGGGCGTCGTCGCCAACACCGGTGCCATCAATGCCCACCATTAGCCGGTTGATATGGCGTATGTAGAGGTCGTCGCGCACCAGAAGCATGGGGCGGGTAGAAAGCTGAAAAACGTATTGGCTTGAGCTATTGGCAAGGATTGATTGCAAACGGCCAAGGCCGCGGGAACCCATCAGGATTAGATCGGCATCTAGTTCATCCGCCACCGTAAGCACTGTTTGCTTGGTGTCGCCTTGGCGCAAAATTGTATTTACTTCAGTGGGTTCTAAACCAAGGCGAGAAACCGCATCAGCGAGTAGCGAGGCGCCTTTTTGCCAGGAACCATTTAGATCTTCACCGGCTTGATCCGGTACTACATGCAACAGATTTAGGCGCGCTTTTGAAAAACAGGGGATATCTCGCAACATGCGCACCATTTCCCCCACATGGCCCTTGCCGGAATCGGCGATCAAGAGATTGCGGAACATGGCAAGCAATAAATCTCACAAAAGCCTATGGCCCAGTCGCGTCGCCTGATATGATAGTACTGATGTATTGAATTGCCGGCTTTGGCTGATTCGGCTTTGGGTAATTTGGTTTTAGGCGATCAAAATTTGGCCTTAAGAAGGCGTTGGTGGTGGACCTGGGCCCAGGTGGAAGGCCTTGGTATGCAGCGTTTACAACTTATTGAACGAAATTTTGTTGATCTTGCTGTTGCTTGGCGGGCCCCAGCTGCGGCCCTCATGGCCCTGCCTGGGATCGGCCCAGAACTGGTGGATTCAAGGGATCAATTAGCCAAGCGGCTTGGCATTAATGGGGTGCCACTGGAATGCCCGGCGCGGGTGTTGCTGCCAACAGATCCCGCTTTGCCCCCCTCGCTTAGCTGCTTGCAGCGGCCCCCTTTGGAATTGCATTGGCGGGGCCGAGGCAGTCTTTGGGGACACTTGCGCCGGCGGCGTGCAGTAGCCGTTATTGGCACGAGGCGCCCTTCACCCCATGGTTTGGAATGGGCAAAAAAATTAGGGATTGCCCTGGCTCAAGCGGGATGGCCAGTGCTCAGCGGCTTAGCTGAGGGCATCGATGGAGCTGTCCATCAGGGTTGCCTTGCGGCGGAGGGGGTGCCGGTGGGGGTGTTAGCCACGAGCCTGGATCGGGTGTACCCAAGGCATCACTCACAGCTGCAGCAAGAGGTGGGGGAAAGGGGGCTTTTGATCACGGAGCAACGCCCAGGGGCTTCAGTGGCAAAGGGGCATTTCGCTGCCCGTAATCGGCTGTTGGTGGCGCTGGCTGAAGCGGTGGTGGTGGTGGAGTGTCCCATTGGCAGTGGTGCATTGCACGGGGCGAGGTTGGCCTGGGCTGAGCAGTTGCCCCTTTGGGTGGTGCCTGCAGATACCAACCGTATTTCTGCAAAAGGCAGTAATTCCCTGCTGGGGCAGGGGGCAACGCCACTGCTGGATCCTGCGGATTTGCTCAGCAGCCTTGGGCGTGGCCCTTTGAAGAGGTTTACGCCACTTTTTCAAGAAACCGATAGCAACACCAATCACAACCTCAATAGCGATCCTCTTTTGGCTGCTCTTGGGGCTGGAGCCAGTTTGGAGCAATTGGCCCAGGCGATGGCTCAGCCCCTGCCTCAGTTGGCGGAAAAACTGCTGCAGCTTGAGTTGGCCGGGCTGGTGGAGGTGGCCCCTGATCTGAGCTGGCGTCGCCGGCAGAATGGCTTGAGATTTGCTTAGCCGTGATGCCCATCATTAGCGGCGAAGAGTTGCACATTTGGCGACGTCAACAATTGCAAATCAATCCAGGGGCTGCCGCAGGTTTGGATTGGCTACTGGAAATGGAAGGGAAAGTGCCATGGCCGGCTCTGCAAGCGAGCCGGCTACATCCAGAACAACCATTAACAATTGCTCAACCCTTGTTGCAATTAGCAAATATTTGGTGTCAACACATTCAGCAGCAAAAGCCGTTGCAATATTTGGTGGGGCGATGCCCTTGGCGAGATTTGGAACTGCAAGTGGATTCAACGGTTTTAATCCCGCGGCAAGAAACTGAATTGTTAGTTGAATTGGCCTTGTGCGTTGCAAGTGAGTTAGGAGAAACAGGCCTAACGCCCTGGGCCGACCTGGGTTGCGGTAGTGGTTGCATTGCAATAGCGCTCGCTAGAGCATGGCCGCAAAGCCAGGGTTGGGCTGTAGACATCAGTGCTTCTGCTTTAAAACTTGCCTCTATAAATGCAACAATTCATGGCGTCGCCAAATCTATTAATTGGCTGCAGGGCAATTGGGCAGAACCGCTGCAATTTCAAGCAGGAAAATGGCAATTATTGATAAGTAATCCGCCTTACATACCATCGGCGGTGGTGAATCAGCTTGAGCCTTTGGTTCGCAATAATGAACCGCGGTTGGCCCTAGATGGCGGGGATGATGGATTGGATTCGATAAAAAGTATTTGTAAGTTGGCACCAATGTTGCTGGCTCCTGGAGGTTGGTTACTGCTTGAGCATCACCATGATCAATCCGAAGCAGTCCTTAAATTACTAAGGCATGCTGGGCTGGAATTAGTGGAAGCTAAGAGTGATTTAGAAGGAACCCTGCGTTTTGCTGTAGCCAGAGCAGGAGGAGGAGATTAATCGAAAATTCAATAAATAAAATGGCTTCTTATCCCAGCGAAGCGCTTGTTGCAATTTTAGAGGCCGGAAACCCTGTGGCTTTTCCTACTGATACGTTGCCTGCCTTAGCGATTAAACCTCAATACGCTCAGCGGCTCTGGCAGTTAAAACAAAGGCCTGCCCACAAACCTTTAATCCTTATGGCTGCAGAGGTGGATCAACTAATCGCTGCTCTAATGATTCCACCCCCTCCAGGTTGGCAACCTTTAGTAGATCAAGGTTGGCCCGGTGCTTTAACCCTTGTGTTGCCGGCAGCTGGGCCTGTGCAAGAGGCCCTTAATCCCGGGGGTGGCAGCCTGGGGCTTCGCATACCTGCTTGCCCAATGGCGTTGCAGCTGTTGCGCAGCACCGGCCCCCTTGCAACTACCAGCGTTAATCGCTCTGGGCAGCCTGCCTGCACAAGCCCAGAAGAGATTGCCAAGCAGTTCCCAGAGCTGCCTTTATTAGCCCCCTTGCCGTGGCCCACGGGTTCTGGAAAGGCCAGCACGGTGGTGGCTTGGCGCCAAGGAGAAAATGGCACTTGTTGGCAAATATTGCGGCAGGGGAGTTTGCAAATGAACGGGTTGGAGAAATAACTAATGGCTTGGCTGCTGCTACTTGTAGGGTTGATTTTAACAATATTTGATTGGCTTATTAAACCGCTATTATGTTTTGCCGAACCTTTGCTTAGCCTGAAACCGGTAATATGGTTCCCACTGGTTTTTGTTACTTGGCTGCTTTTAGCTGATAATCGTAAAGATACATACTAATAAATATAAATTAATTTTTAGTTTTTTACACCTGTCTGTTTTAGGCGTTCGGTATCGGTAGTTCAGGTGTTGTGGTTTGCAATTTAGGCGTTAAGACCCTAAACTTTAGAATAGTTACTCTAAGATAAAAAGTAATTTTGAAATTTAGCGCTAAAACCAACTACGGCATTGTTGCTT
>VFLB01000259.1 GCA_009914645.1 Synechococcaceae bacterium Bin_79_3 | reverse complement strand
TTGAACCCATCCCTCCAGCTAGCCACCAGGGGCAACTTACGTTTAAGCCTTCTAGCCATTCCAGCGGCAAACTTTTACCTGTGCCGCCATGCTGATCTGGCACCCATGGCTCCAGCAGAATTTTTTCTGCCACTTCAGCGAATGCTTGCAATTGCCCTAGATCATTTTTCTGCCGCAGCCGCAGCGCTTTCCAGATCGGTAAACCAAGCTGCTGTCTCAATTCATAACAACGCTCAGGAGTTTCCTCCCCATGCAATTGCAAATATTGGTGGCCTGCTTTAGGGCTGAGCTGATCTAGCTCAGAGTCACTTGGATTCACCACCACCAGCACCCGTTGAATCTGAGGTTTTGCTGCAGCCACCGCTTTCCAAAGCTCCGTTCGTTTATTTGCTGCTAAAAAACGGGGCGAATTTTTAACAGCAATAACGCCGATGGCATCCACACCAAGCTCTGCCACCGCCGCCGCCTGGGGGGCAATCGTTAAACCGCAGATTTTTAATTTCAACTGAGCCATCCTTAGGTTTCTAGGATGGCGAGATTCAATGCAGGCTGCGCCAGGTGATTAAAGCCCCAGGGGCCCAGGGGTGGCGTTTGTTCCGCTTAGCCGGCATTCCCATCCATATCCATCCCAGTTGGTTTGTGGTGTTGGCTTTAGCCTCACTGCTGTTTCAACAACAGTTTGATGGCAATTTATTTGCCGGATTTGGCACCTCCCTGTTGTTGTTTATTTCGGTTTTGCTGCATGAGATGGGCCACTCCTTGGTGGCCCTTCGGCTGGGCGTAAAAGTAAACAGCATCACTCTTTTTATGCTGGGGGGTGTGGCCAGCGTGGAGCGGGACCCCCCCACCCCTATGGGTTCTTTAGCTGTAGCTGCAGCCGGCCCCCTAGTGAGCCTGTTGCTGGCATTAATCCTGTTTTTAGCTATTCAGCCCCTAAGCCATGGGGTGCCTTTGTTAGGGGAAATTGCTCAGGAATTGGCGCAGCTCAATTTGGTACTTGCTTTGTTCAATCTGCTGCCTGGCCTGCCGCTTGATGGGGGGCAAATTGTTAAGTCTTTGGTTTGGCAATTCAGCGGTAGCCGTGAAAAAGGAGTGCGGGTCGCCACTTTTTCTGGGCAATTGCTGGCATGGGGGGCAATATTTGCAGGCGGCTATCTGTTTTTTAAAGGTGGCTCTTTTGCCAGTATTTGGCTTGTACTTTTGGGGTGGTTTGGCCTTGGCGCTTCCAGTCAGCAATTGCAATTACTGGCTTTGCAGCGCGCTTTGCAGCAACTACAGGTTAAGGATGCTGCAGGCAGGCGTTTAAGGGTGTTGCAACCATCAGATACCTTGCGTCAACTCAGTGAGTTGCGTTTAGCGAGTGATTCCCCTAGGCCTGATTGGGTTTTGCTCTGTGAGGCCGGTCGTTGGCAGGGTTTCATAGACGATGGCCCCCTTAAGGAAATACCGGTACAAAATTGGGATCGTGAACGCTTAGGTGAACATCAAAGACCATTAACTGAGCTTGCTTCAATCATTGAGAGCGCTCCCCTTTGGCAAGCGGTTTTGGCTTTGGAGAGCAGTTCCCAGGGCCGGCTGTTGGTTTTGAGTTTGGCTGGTTTACCAATGGCTACTTTGGAGCGTTCTGATTTATCGGAAGCAGTTTTGCGGCGTTTGTCGCTGCGTTTACCTCAACAGCTGTTGGAGCAGGCCAGACGCGAGGGGGGTTATCCCTTGGGTTTATCACTTGCGCCAATCGCAGAAAGTGTGGCGGGCTTACCAGAGGTGAGGGCAGCCTCAGGCAAGGGAAATAGCAAAGGTTGACAGCTAAAAAGCCAATCCCTGGCGCTATTAATTAAGACTGTTTCCAGGGCTGCGCTAGTGATAAGACCATTCCCCGTAGCAGTTGTAAGCGGCGGCGGCGGAACTTCTTCAAAAAGCTCATGCCAGAGATGGGTTTGAAATTGCAATTGAATCGATCCCTGTTGAAGCAGGTTTCCTTTACGCCATAACTGGGCACTACCAATACGTTTATTTCCACTTTTGTCTACTAAATCAGCGGCAGTTGCGCTGGCAAAACAATGGCCTTCGATGTTTATTTGTTTTTGATACCCCTGGCTTAAGGGCGCTCCGAGCTGCTGCAATGCACGGCTCAACCATTGGTTTAAACACTGATAGCTCAGCCGACGCCCTCTTGGCGGTTTTGCTACCGCAACTGAGTAGCAGAGATCTGCGCCATGTAAAACGCAGCCGCCACCGGTGGGGCGCCGCACCACTGCCAGCGCGTTTGTTGCCTTGGGGATGGCCTGATGGCGACCAATTGAGATACAGGTGCTTTCCCATTGATAGAGGCGCAAATAAGCACCGATAGCTTCGTTTTGTTCAAGTTGATCGAGCATCCAAAGATCAAGCTCCATTTGCTTTTCACCTGGAGCAATAAGGGTTGGCATTAAGGCCCAATTGGTGCTGGCCATCAGCGAGGCTGAGGGGGAAGTGCTTTGTGGCTCTGAGGAATGCTCCAGTTGTTGCTCCTTCTACCTCTCGGAATCTTGGCGGGAATCCTTGCCGGTTTGCTTGGTATCGGCGGTGGTTTGGTGTTTTCGCCATTGCTGTTGTGGCTTGGCTTAAGCCCCCACCAAGCGCTTGCCACTAGCACCCTGGCGATTGTTCCCACCACCGCCGGTGGCAGTTGGGCCCATTTGCGCCGGGGATTATTGCCTTGGCCATCTGCTTTAGCAATCGGCTCTGGGGCTTTGTTATTTGGACTTTTATTCGGCGGCATTAGTGCTGCACTACCGGCTTGGCAACTGCTGGCCTCTCAGGCTTTGATGTATGGAGTCTTAACTCTGTTTGTTCGGCCGGGGGAGGTAGCCCCAAGTGAAACTGCACTAAATACAAGGCAACCTTTGCTTGCTTTGCTTTGCGTGGGAGCAGTTGCGGGTTTAGCCGGAGGTTTACTTGGCCTCGGAGGAGGCCTTGTGATGGTTCCAGTGATGGTGAGCGCCTTGCGCTTGCCGATTCATCTCGCGATTCGTCTAAGCACCTTTGCGGTGCTTTGCGCTTCCAGCACGGCAGGTTTGC
>VFLB01000175.1 GCA_009914645.1 Synechococcaceae bacterium Bin_79_3 | reverse complement strand
TTAAATCCTCAAGGCGAGCTACACCGAGAACACTGAGTAATTGCCGCACCTCCTCCGCCACATAAAGGAAGAAATTAACTACGTGTTCAGGTACACCGGGGAAGCGTTTTCGCAGGTTTTCTTTCTGCGTTGCCACGCCAACTGGGCAGTTATTGGTATGACAAATCCGCGCCATAATGCAACCTTCAGCAATCATTGCCACTGAGCCAAAGCCATACTCTTCAGCGCCAAGTAGAGCGGCAATCAACACATCCCAGCCGGTTTTCATCCCCCCATCAGCCCGCAACAACACCCGATTACGCAAACTATTTTCAAGCAGTGAACGATGAACTTCAGTAAGGCCAAGTTCCCAGGGGCTGCCCGCATGTTTTATCGAACTCAACGGTGATGCGCCGGTACCGCCGTCATGTCCTGAAATTTGAATTACATCAGCATTTGCCTTAGCTACACCAGCGGCAATTGTGCCAATCCCAATCTCAGCAACAAGCTTCACACTTACCTTTGCAGCGGGATGCACCTGATGCAGGTCGTGAATCAATTGAGCTAGATCTTCAATTGAATAAATGTCGTGGTGGGGTGGCGGTGAAATCAAAGCAACCCCTGGTTTGCTATTACGCAGCCAAGCGATGTAGCTATCAACCTTGGGTCCTGGCAGCTGTCCCCCTTCCCCGGGCTTAGCCCCCTGAGCCACCTTGATCTCAAGCTGCCGAGCACTGCGTAGATATTCCGGCGTAACACCAAAACGCCCAGAAGCAATTTGTTTTATTGCTGAACAAGCGCTATCGCCATTACGCAAACCATTGAGATTTGGTAGAGCGCTGGAATGACCTTCTCCATCCACATCGGTTAGCACCGCAAAACGGGCCGGATCCTCTCCGCCTTCACCGCTATTGCTTTTGCCACCAATTCGGTTCATTGCCACCGCCAACACCTCATGGGCTTCCCGCGAGAGGGCGCCAAGGCTCATCCCACCGGTGCAAAAACGGCTAAGAATTGCCTCAGCACTTTCCACTTGCTCAATCGGCAGAGGTGTTGCTGCAGGTATCAGTTCCAAAAGGTCGCGCAGGGCTGTTACCGGCCTGTTTTCCAGCAGAGTTTTGTAGGTTTGAAAATGGTTATAACCCGGCCCTGCCGCCACAGCGGCGTGCAGTGCCTTCGACATTTCGGGGCTATTGAGGTGATATTCACCGCCATTGCGATATTGAACAAAACCCATAAATTCCAGCTTGCTGCGATTTAGCTCCGGGAATGCTTTTGCATGGAAGCTGAGGGTTTCGCTGGCCAGTTCTGCCAGGCTTAAGCCCGCCACCCGGCTTGTGGTGCCAGTAAAAGCAAGCTCAATCAAATCAGCGCCGAT
>VFLB01000010.1 GCA_009914645.1 Synechococcaceae bacterium Bin_79_3 | reverse complement strand
TTGAAAAGGTTTTAAGCAATGCGCAAGAAGCAAAAGCCCGCGATGCTCGTTTGATTGGTGTTGCACCAGAAGGCCCTGATACCGAATTGTTTGATGTGTTATTGCCGGTACCTGAAGTAAATGAATTGATATCACCTCTACTAACATTAATTCCAATGCAGTTATTGAGTTACCACATCGCAGCCCATCGGGGACTCGATGTTGATCAACCAAGGAATCTAGCTAAATCCGTTACAGTTGAATAATATATTTTTAATCGCGCCCGTAGTTATCTTGAAAGCGCACAATATCATCTTCTCCAAGATATGCACCACTTTGAACTTCAATCATTTCTAAAGGTATTTTGCCCGGATTGCTGAGGCGATGTTGAGCCCCTAAAGGGATATAAGTACTTTGATTTTCCCCCAGCAACAATTCTTCGCCGTCTTTTTCCACAATTGCTGTTCCTTGCACCACAATCCAATGTTCAGCGCGATGATGATGCATTTGTAAAGATAACGAAGCGCCAGGTTTTACCTGGATTTTTTTTACCTGCCAGCGTTCGCCTTCAGTAATACCGTCGTAATGCCCCCAAGGTCTATAGATGCGGCGATGGGCCCGCCCTTCTGGCGCATTACGGGCCTGCAATTTATTAACAATTTTTTTTACCTCTTGGGCACGATCGCGATGGGCAACAAGCACTGCATCATCGGTTTCAACTACTATTAAATTATCAATACCTAATCCCACAAGCAGGCGATGTTCGCTACGTAAATAACAATTATGCGAATCTTCATTAATAACTTGCCCGCGTATTACATTGCCATCGGCATCCTGATCTGCCGTTTCCCATAGGGCACCCCAGCTGCCCACATCACTCCAGCCTGCCTGTAAAGGAAGCACGCTACCAAGCTGGGTTTTTTCCATTACTGCTACATCAATTGCGAGATTCGGACATTCTGCAAATGCTTCATGGTCAAGGCGCAGGAATTCCAAATCGGCGCTGTCTTTTTTTAAAGCGGTACGGCAACTATTTAATAGTTCTGGCACCAACCGCTCCATTTCAGCAATTACAGCGCTGGCGCGAAATAGAAACATGCCGCTATTCCAAGTAAAGCGTCCGCTGCTTAGAAATGTTTCAGCGGTTTTTACATCTGGTTTTTCAACAAAACGGGCGATTGGCACTGGCTTAGCAGGATCGAGGCTCTCTGCTGCTTCGATATAGCCATAGCCGGTTTCAGGGGCGGTGGGCACGATGCCAAAAGTTACTAAGCGGCCAGCTAATGCAGCATCGCGTCCGGCAGCAACCGCAGCGCGAAAACAACTGGGATCTTGAATTAAGTGGTCTGCAGCGAGCACGAGTAGCAGCGGGTCGTTGTTGTTGCTACTGGCCTGCAGCGCTGCTATAGCCACGGCTGGCGCTGTATTTCGGCCCATGGGTTCCAGCAAGATACCGCTTGGCTTTACCCCGATTTGGCGCATTTGTTCTGCAACGATGAAGCGATGATCTTCATTGCAGATCAATAGCGGAGGCTGCAGGTGCGCTAATCCTTCCAGCCGTTGTTGGGTTTGTTGCAGCAGGGTATGTTCCCCAGCTAGTGCCCAATATTGTTTTGGATAGCTGGCCCGCGATAGGGGCCAAAGACGGGTGCCTGTGCCACCGCAAAGGATTACCGGCAGTAAGGGAACGTTGCTCATCAACTAATCGTACCTACGCTGCAAATGCAGCTTTGCAGCAACTTGGTGGAACCTGGGGTAACCGCGCATTTGAGCCCCAACCTTGATGGCCGCAGCTTGGCGCGCACCGGCAATGTGTTGAAGTCGAGGCGCTTGCCTGAGCGTTTAGGTGAACTGCCAGGTGCGCTTTATGTGCACGGCGGTGTTGCCCCCACAACAATTTCTGTGTTGGTGTTTCATCCCACTGGGGTGGAACATCGCGAAAACGTGCAGTTGCGGGATTTAGAGCAATTGGTGGTGCAGGGCTGCCCAATTTGGGTGCGTATTAAGGGCTTAGCTAATCAAGAATTAATGCGCCAAGTATTTGCTTGCCTTGAGGTGCCAGAGCCATTGCATCAACTCTTAATTGATACACCGCAACGCACCAGGGTGGATGCGCTTGGCCATGCGTTGTTAGTTGTTATGCACCGCCTAAGTGGTACCAGTGGTAATCGCTTGGTTAGTGAACAGGTTGGTTTGGTGTTGCTTGGCAAGGTGTTGCTTTCGGTGGAAGAGGTGCCAAAGCCTGTGGCATTTCCAGAGCTCACCCGCTGGCTTGATCAACTGCAACCCCCTCCGTGCGCCGGTGATATAGATGATATTTTATTCTTTTTGATTGATGAAGTTTTAGATGAAGTTTTACCTTTGCTTGAACAATTATCAGAGGGCTTAGATGATTTAGAAGAAGCTTCTATTCGCCGCCCCAGCCCGAAGGTGTTGCGCCAAGCCTATGAAATGAGATCTACCCTGCGACAGGTGCGGGGAATGATCTGGCCTTTGCGTACTCAATTAATCGTGTTGATTCGGCAGAGTTATCGCGTGCTTGATAAGGGGGCGATCAAAGGGTTTAAGGAGGTGAGCAGCCATGTGGATGTGATATTTGAAACCGCTGAATTGTTGAGGCATCAATGCGATGGTGTTACAACAAGTTATATGGCAAGCATTAGTAATCGCATGAACCAGGTGATGAAAATGCTCACAATTATTTCAAGTATTTTTGTGCCGCTTACTTTTATTGCAGGTGTTTATGGAATGAACTTTAATACCGAAAAATCACCATGGAATATGCCGGAATTAAATGCTTATTTTGGCTACCCATTGTGCATTGCTTTTATGCTAATAGTTGCTGCTATTCAAATTGGTATGTTGTGGCGCCGCGGCTGGTTCCAAGATTGGACCGGTACCCGCTAGGGATCTAATAAGCCTTGGGGAGGGGTAAGTAATAACCAGCCTTCTTTTATATGCACTTCAGGCACTATCGCCTCAACAAAGGGCACTAAGCAATGGCGAGCGCCATCAAGCAACTCGATTTCGAGTAGGTCGTTGCCACCGTGGTGCAGATCCACCACGGTGGCGATAGCAGGGCCGCCGGGATCTAAGCGCACCTCTAAACCTTGTAAATCGAGTACGTGGAATTCACCTGCTTCTAATTCCGGGCGATCGTTTACATCCACAAGTAATTGGTGCTGCACCAATGCTTCTGCTGCGCTGCGGTTGTTTATGCCTTCAAAGCGCACCACAAATAAATCACGGCCTGGCAGCTGCCGGCCGCTGATCAATTCGAGGCTTTGGATTGCGGCACCTGGTTTCT
>VFLB01000291.1 GCA_009914645.1 Synechococcaceae bacterium Bin_79_3 | reverse complement strand
TATTTATCTTTATTTGTAACCACCGTTTCTGTAATCATCACAGCTGCATGTTCTGGGGATGTTTTAAATAAACCGCTGCTTTGGCGTTTAATTCGGGCATAGGCCGCATCCCAGCTCACCCCGTGGGGATTTCCCGCCTGACGCATGAAGCAATAAATTTCTGCTCCCTTACTGCCCGCTTCCTCTGCTGCCACGGGTTGGATGCCACCAAAACCTGCCACAGCAAGCAAAAAAGCTGCCGCCAATTTTGCTTTTGCAACCCGAAATAAAACGCGAGAATGCACCATTGTTTCCTTTATCAACTCGGCCCAAGTTATCGATTGCAGCGCGTCTGTCTAGGGTTTTTTGTTGCTTTTTATACCGTTACATCACCGTGATGTTGCCACCTCCCTTGAGTTGAGCCCCGCTTTGTGTTGTGATTTCAGTAATTGTTCCCGATTCTGTGTCGGAACCCATTTCGTTTCGTATTAGTCGCAGCACCGAAGGATTGGCGGAAACCCTTGCCACCCTCTCCCACCGGCTCGTGAAGTTGGAGCAACGGCTGGCGGCTATGGAGTTGCAGTTGCAGCACCAGATTTCACCCCATCCGCAGGAATTGGCCTCTTTGCAAACGGTGGAAGCACTTCTAGATGATTGCCGCTCCCTATTAGCTCAACCAGCTGCGCTACCGGCCGAAGATGTGGTTTGGGAAGATTGGGCTCAGGCTGCAGCACCGGAACCCAGTTAAGATCAGTACAGATGTATTGATTTTATGGTGGTGGCCGGCTTCCCCAGTCCTGCCGACGACTACATCGAAGCGGGGGTGGATCTCAATCTGCTGTTGATCCCCCATCCAATCAGCACCTTCCTGTGGCGGGTAAGTGGTGAAGCGATGCAAGGAGCTGGCATTCACGATGGCGACCTGCTGCTGGTGGATCGCAGCTTGCAGCCTCGGCCCGGAAGAGTGGTGGTGGCTATATGGGAAGGGGCTTTCACTTTGAAACGCTTAGAGCGTTTTCGTGGTGGCTTGCGTTTGCAAGCGGCCCATCCCGCTTATCCCCCCATCGATCTAGGTGATGCTGCGGAATTGCAGATCTGGGGAGTTGCAACCCATGTGATCCACCCCCTTTAAGCCTGTGGTTAGCGCCCTTGCCTTGATTGATTGCAACAACTTTTATGCCTCCTGTGAACAGGCATTTGACCCGTTATTGCAGGGGCGACCTGTGGTGGTGTTGTCTAACAATGATGGCTGCATCGTGGCCCGTAGCCGTGAGGCTCGTCAGTTGGGGATTGCTATGGGCACTCCCTATTTCAAGGTGGCAAATCAGTTGCAGAGCCTTGGTGTAGCGGTGCGTAGTTCTAACTATGCCCTTTATGGCGATATGAGCTCGCGGGTGATGGCTTGCATAGAGGCGCGAGTGCCGGAGTTGGAGGTGTATTCCGTTGATGAAGCGTTTGCCCGCACACCAGCTTTAGAGCCGGGGGCTTTGCTGGCTTGGGGAGCAGAACTGCGGGTGGTGGTGAGGCAGCAGTTGGGTTTATCCATTGCAGTTGGCATGGCTTCATCAAAGGTGCTTGCAAAGCTGGCTAATCGTTTGGCCAAGGTGGATCCAGCTCGGGCAGGGGTATTTCGTTTCCCTGCGGCTGCAGCGCTGCAACCCTGGCTCGAGCTGGTGCCGGTAGAAGATATTTGGGGGGTGGGGCAGCGTTTGGCCCGTTGGTGTCGCTTGCGGGGATTAAGCACCGCCTGGGCTTTGAGCCAAGCAGACCCTGCGCTGGTGCGGCGTCAGTGGGGGGTGGTGGGTTTGCGGCTGCAGCAGGAGCTGCGGGGTATTAGTTGTTTGCCTTTAGTGCAGGGGCCTTCCCCTAGACGGGAAACTTGCGTGAGTCGTAGTTTCAGCCAGCCAATTCAGGATTTACAACTGTTGCGCCAAGCGGTAGCCAGCTATGTGGTGCGGGCAGCGGAGAAGCTGCGGCAGCAGCAGCAACGCACCGCCTGCCTCACGGTATTTATACGTACCAGCCCCTTCCAATCAGGTTTCTACAGCAATAGTGCCACCATTAAATTGGCTCTAGCCAGCAACGACACTGCAGTGTTGCTACAGGCGGCATTGCCCTTGGTGGCCCAGTTATTTCGCAGTGGGTATCGCTTCCATAAAGCGGGGGTGTTGTTGCAAGAACTGCAGCCTCTAGAGCAGTTGCAGCAGCATTTATTTGTGTCTTTATCCCCGCAGCAACAGCAGAGGCGGGAATGCTTGATGCAATTGGTGGATCAGCTAAATGCGCGTTTTGGCGCGGGTACGTTGCAGTGGGCTGCAACGGGGCTGCAGCCCCCCTGGTTGATGCGCCGCGGGCATCTATCGCCGGGTTACACCACCAGGTTTAAGGAATTACCTCTTGTGAAGGCCTGTTAAGCCACACAAGCCTTGCGCAACATGTCAAAATAAAAAGAAAGTAAACCATGGGCACCTATACAAAGGCTCAATCTCAGCAACGGGGTTATGTGGAATGCGACCACCAGCTTGAAAAACTTGAATTTGCATTAGCTGTGGCAGTGGGAAGTGATGATCAAAAGCGAATTGAAGAGTTAAGAATAAAAATCAAAGCTTTAGGTGATAACCGAGAAGAGCCTGGCACTTAAATATTTAATTTGCTTTTTTGGCAGAAGTTTGTCAATGTAGGTTAAATTAAAAAAAGGGCCGAATCTCTGCCATGCTCACGGCAACAAACACACTTGTGGCAACAAAAATAAAACCAATTTTAGTTTCTTCTACAACCGCAGCGAATGGAGGTTTAGAACGTCAAAATCTCTTGAAAGAAGCCGAAAATCTGTTTGCGCAAGCAAAACTGTTGGCAGCAAAAGGCGAACTGCAGGAGGCGGGTTTGTTGATATTAAAAGGGCTTAGTTGCGAAAGAAGAGCCAAAGCAAAAGGCCCGCAAGTTTTGGGTCTAATCAAAAAGCGGGAATAAAAGTTAATAAAACTTAGAGAGCAAGCGGGTGACCGGATTCGAACCGGCGACGTTCAGCTTGGGAAGCTGACATTCTACCACTGAATTACACCCGCATTGCTCAAAGTTAGCAAACCTACTGTTTGGAAGCTGGCTTCTCGATGCAATCAACCTCAGCGAGCGCCCGTTGACGTGCGGCAATCACCGGTTGGGCTTTCACGCGCAGCTCTTGGGCGGCTTGCTCAAGGGTGAGTTTCTTCTGGGAAGAAACCTTTTCCACATCTTTGTTGAAAGCTTTCAATTGATCACGGAGATCACGAACCCGAATTTTTTCGAGATTTGCTTCCGACTTTTCTAGATTTGTAATGGCAGTTGTGAGGCTTTTCTGAACCTTCACCGCATCTCCCACCGTGGAGGTGGGGCTTAGGGCTTGTACATTTTCGATGGCATCACCCACAGCGGCAAGGTTTTCGCAAATGGCAACCTCCGCTTTCTTTTCTGCTTTTTCAGGGTTTTGTTGGCAGGCCACCAGGCTGAAAGCCAGGAGGCTGCTGCCAAAAATCAGTGCAAAACGCATCGGGGCAAGGTCTGGCGATTGCAGATTAGACAGAGCGCAGCGCGGCAGCAGCGGCAGCAACACCAGCGCCCATTTGATTGGGGGCGGCACCAAGCTCCATTAAGGCCGCTTCTATTGCAGCAACGGCGCAAAGGATGTCGCGATCGCAAACAAAACCGAGATGGCCGATGCGAAATACTTCGCCTTTGAGGTGATCTTGGCCGCCTGCTAGGAGGATTTGGAAGCGATTCTTCACCACCTTGCGGATTAATTCAGCATCAATTCCTTTTGGTGCTACAGCGGTAATTGCGGGGCTGCCGCTACCAGAAGCTGCATAAAGTGATAAACCAATTGCTTCCATTGCAGCGCAGGTGGCAAGCCGGTGCCGTTCATGGCGAGCAAAGATCGCTTCAAGCCCTTCTTTTTGCATCATTTCTAAAGATGCTTCAAGGGCGAAATAAAGATTGATCGCTGGAGTGAAAGGGTTGCTGTTTTCAGCTGCTGATTTGCGATATTTGCCTAGATCTAAATAAAACTTCGGCAGATCAGAACGCTTATGAGCGTTCCAAGCCCGCTCTCCCATAGCCACAAAACTGAGGCCCGGAGGGATCATGTAACCCTTTTGTGAACCTGAACACACCACATCTAGAGCCCATTGATCAATGGGCACATTGCAAGCCCCAAGACTTGTAACGGCATCTACCACGATCAAAGCTTCTCCGTGGGCTTTCACGTGCTTGTTGATGCTCTCCAGATCGTTCAATACCCCAGTTGAGGTTTCTGAATGGGTGATGATCACCGCCTTGATGTTCTTGTTGCTGTCTGCTTCTAAGGCGATCCGGAAATCCTCTGGATTTAAGGGCGCACCCCATTCCGCCTTAATTACTTCCACATCAAGGCCGTAGGCCTTGGCCACCTTCACCCAGCGCTCACCAAATTTGCCGTTGTCGCCGCAAAGCACCCGATCGCCTTTGCTCAACACATTGATGATTCCTGCTTCCATAGCTGCGGTGCCACTGCCAGCGAGCACCAACACGTTGTTGCTGGTTTGATGCAACCACTGCAATTGTTCGGTGGTGCGGCCCACAATCGCTTGAAATTCAGCACTGCGGTGGCCGATAGGGTGGCGAGCCATGGCTAGTAATACCCGCTCAGGCACTGGCGTAGGGCCAGGGATCATCAGGCTGAGCTTGTCTTGCATGGCAGCGGAGGTGAAGTTAATCAATCAGGATAAAAAATGATCTTCCATTAATTGATTTACCCCCCTGAACTTTTCGTTTCTGCATGCCTGAAACTGCTCTCTCTGGTTACACCCTGCCGGTGTGGGTGGCGGCTGCAGCTAGGGCTGCTCTGCTGCAACTGCAGGGAGAAGAATTTTGTAGTGAACAGCCCCTGCAGCTGGATCGGCCTCAGCTTGAATTGGTGCCTGTGCAGGCGGTGGCCCCGTTAGGGCAGGGCCGTTGTTTGGCGATGGTTTGCTGCGAAGGGGGTGCGGCCCTTGATCTCACCAGAGGCTTGATGATCTGGGTGGAAGCCCGTTGGGGGTTGCCGCAAGCAGCGGGCAATTGGTTGCAGCTGGAGCCGGGTGAGGGCCTTGGGGTGTATGCGGAATCTGGTGATTTATGCCTGTCTAGTTATGCGCGCCAATTACTTGAAACCAACCTGCAACCCCTGATGCCAGCGGGCTGCAGCTTGGTGTTGCGGCTCACTATTCCCCGTGGTCGCGCCCTGGCGGAACGCACCAGCAACGCTGCTTTTGGTGTGGTGCAAGGTTTGGCATTGATTGGTAGTCAGGCGGAGGTGCAACAAAGTGCAGGTCCCGACGCGTTGCAATTGGCGTTAGCTGAATTGAGCCGTCGCGGGGCGCTGGATGGCGGCTGCTCTGAATTGGTGCTGGTGCTTGGGGAAAACGGTTTAGATCTGGCTCAGCAGTTGGGAATACCTGCAGAAAAATTACTTAAAGTGGGCAACTGGATTGGCCCACTCCTGGCAGCAGCAGCAGAGGCGGGAGTGCAGCGTTTGTTGTTGTTTGGCTACCACGGCAAATTATTGAAATTGGCGGGGGGAATTTTTCATACCCACCATCATCTGGCTGATGGTCGCGCTGAAGTGCTCACTGCCCTTGCGGCCATTGAAGGTTTGGCAGGGGAGGCACTAAAGCAACTTTGGCAAGCCCCAACGGTGGAACAAGGTATGGCGCAATTGGAATTACGGGATCCTGAAATCGCTCAGCGCTTGCGGCAAAGCATCGTTAATCGCATTGAAACCCGCTGCGCTGCTTATTTAAAAGAAACCGTGGGCTGCAACCTGAAACCTGGTGCAGCCCTGTTCAACCGATCAAGGCAGCTCTGGGCAGTAGGACCCCAAGCGGAAACATGGTTCCCGCACTTCAGCTCCTAGGGTGGTGCGAATGCCTTTTTGCTGATGTCCGCTGCGGAGTGGGCGGAGGGACGCCGCCCAGCCATCGTTATCCTTGATTTCGGTTCCCAATATTCGGAATTGATCGCCCGTCGGGTGCGGGAAACCGAGGTTTATTCGTTTGTGATGAGTCACACCATCACATTGGCTCAACTGCGGGAGCTTTCCCCGAAGGGAATCATCCTTAGCGGCGGACCAAACTCTGTTTATGAAGCAGCTGCTCCTGTATGTGATCCGGGCCTTTGGGAATTAGGTATCCCGGTGCTTGGGGTTTGCTACGGCATGCAACTGATGGTGCAGCAATTAGGGGGCCGGGTTGAAGCCTCAGATCGTGGTGAATATGGCAAAGCCCCTTTGTGGGTAGACGACCCCACCGATCTGCTTACCAATGTGGAAGATGGCTCCACGATGTGGATGAGCCATGGTGATTCTGTGATGGCACTGCCACCAGGCTTTAACCGTTTGGCTCACACTGATAACACTTCAGAAGCTGTTATCGCTAATCATCAGCGCAGGCTATATGGCGTTCAATTCCACCCTGAAGTGGTGCATTCCAATGGTGGAATGGCATTATTGAGGAATTTTGTTTATCACATTTGTGGTTGTTCACCCGATTGGACAACCGATGTTTTTATAGATGAGGCAATCGCTTCAGTGCGGGCTCAGGTGGGAGATAAGCGCGTATTACTTGCACTTTCAGGCGGTGTTGATTCATCAACATTGGCCTTTCTTTTGCATCGTGCTATCGGAGACAAGCTCACTTGCATGTTTATAGATCAAGGCTTTATGCGCAAGGGGGAGCCGGAATTTTTGGTGGAATTTTTTGATAAACGGTTTCATATAAATGTTGAATATATAAATGCCCGCGAAAGATTTATTTCCAAACTTGCTCACATAACGGATCCAGAGGAAAAACGTAAGATAATCGGTACTGAATTTATTCGTGTTTTTGAAGAAGAAAGTAAAAAATTAGGGCCTTTTGATTATTTAGCCCAGGGCACTCTTTACCCTGATGTGATCGAAAGTGCTGGCACTGATGTTGATCCAAAAACTGGCGAAAGAGTAGCTGTTAAAATTAAAAGCCATCATAATGTTGGTGGGTTGCCAAAGGATTTACAATTCAAACTTGTGGAACCTTTGCGGCGTTTGTTTAAAGATGAAGTGCGCAAAGTTGGCCGTAATTTGGGCTTGCCAGAAGAGATAGTTAGGCGTCATCCCTTCCCGGGCCCCGGTTTAGCAATACGAATTCTTGGAGAGGTGAGTGAGGAAAAATTACAAATACTTAGGGATGCAGATTTGATTGTGCGGGAGGAGATACGCGATGCCGGTTTGTATCACGAGATCTGGCAGGCATTTGCTGTTCTATTACCTGTGCGCAGCGTTGGAGTAATGGGTGATAAACGCACCTATGCATATCCAATCGTGTTGCGTTGCGTTGGCAGTGAAGACGGTATGACCGCTGATTGGTCGCGTTTGCCCTACGAAGTGATGGAACGCATCTCAAATCGCATTGTTAATGAAGTGGTGGGTGTGAATCGGGTTGTGTACGACATCACCAGTAAGCCACCCGGCACTATTGAGTGGGAATAGGGGCTGGTGCGCCCTTGCCAATGCCGATAAAGTTGGGTTCTTTACCTAAGTCTGTGGGCGCTACCGCTTCGCTTCAGCAGGATTCCCAGTTGCAGCGCCGTTTGCAGCAAGACAGCATTGAGCTTGCGGGTAAAATTGTTTACCTAAATCCTTTTTTATATTGGCGTCGCTTTGATGCCAATACAGATCGCTGGCTAAGGGAACCGGGCCAGATGGATGAGGAGCAGATCGAAAAAAATCGATTGCGTTTCTACCCAGAAGTTGTTTGGGAAGGGCTTAGTGAGGAAGACAAGGCAGTTAAAGCGGCTGCGGTGGAAATGTTCCTTAAAAGTTTGGAATTGATCAGCACCTTTAATCCAGAGCTCACCGCTGGCCAGTTGCTGGAACTGGAACGCAAAATGGCGGTAACTAAAAAAAGAGCTTTTGAACGTTGGGTGGCGAAATCGCTTAAGCGACGCAGCCAGGCGCAACTTGCGGAAAAGCGTCGTTTTAGCCGTGATCGCTGGCTGCGGGAATGGCAGGAGTGGAGTTTGGATCCAGTTACCCGCAAGGCCCTGCTGCCTATCAGTGGTTTGCTGCTTCTTGGCGGTCTAACCGGATGGTTTATGGGCACCCAACAGTTTTGCCGTCCGTTAATCTTGCAACCAGGAGTGCAACAACTTAGATAGTTCATCTATGTCTCAATCCCCTTTCTCTAATCCGCTTTTAAATTTGGGGATGCAAGCAGCTCAACGCCTAGCGCAGGAAGCATTAGGAAAATTTCAAAACTCCTCAGTAGATGCAGATGATCTTGTGGCGGTTCAAGTAACCGTTGAACAACCCTCTACAGATGCGGATGATTTAGCTGCACGTTTGGTTGCAATTTCTACGCGATTGGCTCAATTGCAAAAACTATTGGTGCAATGACCTTTGCCAGCGGTCGCCGCACTGCGCGGGCCACCGGCATGGGGCAGCAGCCGGTGCTGTTGCTGCTGTTAATAGCAGGATTTCTCGCTGCAATGGGGGCACGGTTGGCTTGGCTGCAGCTGGCCCATGGCACAGAAAATCGAATCTTGGCGGATGAAAATCGGGTGCGGCTTGTGCCTCGTTCACCAATGCGTGGGCGTTTGCTTGATCGCCGCGGCAGGTTGATGGCAGGTAATCGCCTTACCTATAACCTTTATTTACTTCCAAAGCAGGTGGATGATAGCCGCTGGCAGCAATTGCAACAGCGTTTATCTGGGTTATTGCGCTTACCGTTAAATCATTTAAATCAACAGCGTTTAAATGGTATTAACCCCGATGGCTATCGCATTGAATTGGTGGCTGATTTAAAACCTGAACAGGTATTGCGATTAAAAGAACAAGAAGTTAATTTACAGGGATTACAAGTGGATCAGGATTATCGCCGCTCCTATACTTTTGGCGTGCTTGGCGCCCATGTTTTGGGCTACACCAGCCCAATTACCGATACTGAATATAAATATTTAAAAGATAAGGGTTATCGAATTCAAGATCGCATCGGTCGTATCGGTATTGAAGCGGTATACGAACCTCATCTACGCGGGGAATGGGGCGGCCAACAATTGGAGGTAAATGCAACAGGTGAGGTGCAACGAGTATTGGGTGATAAAAAAGCAAAAGCAGGAAAAGATCTAATTCTTACCTTGGATTTGGATTTACAACGGGCTGCAGATGAGGCCTTAGGAACCGTTGCTAAGGGTGCAATTGTTGCCTTGGATCCTCGCACTGGCGCGGTGCGGGCGATGGCTAGCCGCCCAAATTATGATCCGAATATATTTTCAAGAAATATAAATACTGCGGAATGGAAGGCGCTAAATCGTCCGGAGGCACCACTCTTAAATCGTGCCCTGCAGGGTTTTCCGCCTGCCAGCACTTTTAAAATTGTTACCACTGCTGCCGGCATCGAATCCGGCTTAATGAATGCAAAATCCACGTTGCCAACGTTTAATTCATTTTGTTATGCCGGTATGTGTTATGGAGACCATGGCAGCTTTGGGGCGATTGGCTTTCCTTTTGCCTTGGCGGTAAGTAGTAATAGTTTTTATTATCAAGTGGGTTTAAAGGTGGGGGAAGCCGAGTTATTTAAAGCGGCAAGACGTTTCGGTTACGGTAGTTTTAGTGGCATTGAATTGAAAACGGAAGAGTCTCCTGGGCTGTTGGGGGATGCGGCCTGGAAGCGGCAGGTACTGAATGAACCATGGACCGCTGTAGACACAATCACTTCAGCTATCGGCCAGGGCGCTTTGCAGGTAACGCCACTACAAATGGCGCGTTTATATGCGGCGGTAGCAAATGGTGGCAATTTGATAACTCCCCATTTGGTAGAAGGCAAGCATGTGCCAAAACCAAAGCCGATGGGTCTTAAAGCAGACACGCTCAAGATGTTGCAGCAGGGTTTGCGCAGGGCGGTAACAGAGGGAACAGCAAAGGTGCTCAATGATCCAAATCTGCCTTCTGTTGCCGGTAAAACCGGCACTGGTGAAGATCCACCCCGGCCAGATCACGCCTGGTTTGGTGGTTATGCGCCAGCTGAAAAACCGCAGCTTGTGATTGTTGCATTTGCGGAAAACAGTGGTGGCTACGGCGGTACTGTTTCGGCGCCAATGGTAAAAAAACTAATGGAGGTATTTTTTAAAAAAATGCCTCAAGCGGCTTTAACTAATTCCGCCGGTAGGCCCGCTACGCGGCAGTAGTAATTGCGTAATTGCTTGGTGGCCCCAGCCCAGTCCCAACGTTCAGCTTCCGCCCTGGCCTTTTTCCGTAGCAACTGACGCTCCGCGTTATCACCCAACACCCGCTTAGCGGCCGCGATCAAACTCGCGGCACCATCATCTGCGCCATCTGGTTCATAAAGGCAACCATTTACGCCGTCGGTAACAATGTCTGGAATCCCGCCCCGGCGTGCTGCCACCACTGGGCTACCTGCGGCCATTGCTTCTAGTAACACCAGGCCTAGGGTTTCGGTGCTGGAGGGAAATAAGAAAGCATCTGCGCTGGCATAGGCCCCTGCTAGTTCTTCACCGCCTAAATAACCAACAAAAGTGGTGGCGGTGCCAGCAAATACCTTCTCTAATTGCTGCCTGTGAGGGCCATCACCCACTAAGGCCAACCTTGCATTGGGCACAGCATCGAGCACAGGCCGAATCCGTTCGATCTGTTTTTCTGCTGATAAGCGGCCCACATAGAGCAACAAAGCATCACTATCGCTGTGGGGTCCTAATAGGCGCTTGCGAATTTCAGGCCGGGCCCGTTCAGGGCAGAACAAGTTCGTATCCACGCCCCTTTGCCAAAGAGCAGTGTGTTGGATGCCGTGGCTGCGCAGCTCTTCCACCATTGCAGTGGAAGTGCAGAGATTGAGTTGAGCTTGGTTATGGGCGGCTTTTAGTAATTCCCAAAGCAGAGGCTCCAGCATGCCCATGCCGTAGTGCTCAAGATATTTGGGTAGATGGGTGTGATAACTAGCCACCAGTGGTAATTCTCTGGTTTTTGCGAGCCAGATGCCCCCTAACCCCAATACAGCTGGGTTTACTACGTGCACCAAATCGGGTTGGAATTGATCCAGTGCATCGGATACCGCTGGACGCGGCAGGGCAAGTTTTAGTTCTGGGTATAACGGCAGCGGCATTGCGGGCACCCCCACGATGCGGGCACCAGCAAAACTGCTGGGGGCTCCCTCAGGGCAAAAAACCAGCACTTCATCGCCGGCAATTACCAGTTGTTCCACCGTGCGGGTGAGGCGGGTAACAATCCCATCCACTTTTGGTAGAAAGGTTTCTGTAAAAAAGGCAATTTTCAAAGCCTTAGCCCTGCGTTAGGGCCTTGGCCTGGGTTTGGGTCCAGGCGGAAACACAAGGAATTCGGCTGCGATCACAACGTTGCGCAAACCGCTTTGCCACATCCACCACTTCATTCATTAAGCCGTTATCCAAAGTGGTGGGTTCAAGGCCAAGTTCAATAAAACAGCGGTTATCAACGATTAAATCGTTCTCAATTGCTTCTTTACGAGGATTGGGTAAGTAGTTGATGCTCGCACCAGTTAAGGCAGCCACCTTTTCTGCAAGAGCACCAACTTGATGGCTTTCGGTCATTTGGTTGAAGATCTTTACCTTCTCTGCAGCGCTGGGGGGATGCTCTAGGGCCAGTTGCACGCAGCGCACTGAATCACGGATGTGAATAAAGGCGCGGGTTTGGCCGCCGGTGCCATGCACGGTGAGGGGGTATCCAATGGCGGCTTGCATTAAGAAGCGATTCAGCACGGTGCCGTAGTCGCCGTCGTAATCAAAGCGATTGGTGAGCCTGGGGTCGCGGCTGGTTTGTTCGGTATTTGTGCCCCACACGATGCCTTGATGCAGGTCTGTGATTCGAATGCCGTCGTTTTTGTTGTAGTAATGAAAAAGCAGCTGATCCAATGTTTTGGTCATGTGATAAACGCTGCCTGGATCTGAGGGATGCAGGATTTTTTCTACGAAACGGCTGCCATCGGGCTGGGGCACCTCAACGGTGAGATAGCCCTCCGGGATCGTGGCACCACGGTGGGAGCCATAGCCATATACCCCCATAGTGCCCAGGTGCACGATGTGAACATCAAGGCCACTTTCAACAATGGCGCAGAGCAGATTGTGGGTGCCGTTTACGTTGTTATCAACTGTGTAACGCTTGGTGGCACTGCTTTTCATCGAATAGGGAGCAGCCCTTTGTTCTGCGAAATGCACCACTGCTTCTGGTTGTTCCTGCCGCAGTAATTCCACCAAGCGGTCGTAATCCTGGGCGATATCAAGGTTGATAAACCGCATTGGTTTACCGCCAAGCTCTGCCCAAACCTCCAACCTTTCACCGATGGTGGTGATGGGGGTGAGAGATTCCACCTCCAAGTCGATGTCGATCTTGCGGCGGCTGAGATTATCAACCACCACCACATCGTGGCCACCATCTGCAAGGTTCACAGCACAGGGCCAGCCGCAGAAGCCGTCACCACCGAGCACCAAGACCTTCACGAATGTCTCCTGTCGATTGGAGCCCGGCTCCATCAACGCAAGCTACTACAGGGATCCGGGTGGCACCTGCAACACCCCAAAATTTGGGCTGATCAACTGCCCACTAAGCCTGTTTTTGGAGAGCTGGCGCTGGCTTGGATGCGCCTTGGCATCGCACCAGCTAGCAGTGCTTCTCGGCCTGCTTTGGTGGCTAAAGCCATGGCTTGAGCCATGCGAGCGGGGTTAATGCTGAGGGCAATAGCGCTATTGATCAAAAGGGCATCAGCCCCTATCTCCATCGCCTGGGCGGCCTCGCTGGGCATGCGGATGCCGGCATCTACCACCACCGGCACCTGGGCTGCTTCGATGATTAATCGGATGTTTTCAAGGTTTGTGAGGCCTTGGCCGCTGCCGATTGGGGAGGCAAGGGGCATCACTGTTACGCAACCCACCTGTTCAAGCCGTTGCGCCAGCACAGGATCAGCGTGGATATAAGGCAAAACCGCGAAACCCTCATTTACAAGGGTTTCAGCCGCTTCCAAAGTGCCGATTGGATCTGGCAGTAGATGGGGCCCTGGGGGGATCACTTCAAGTTTTACAAAATTGTTATCTGTTTGGCCTGCTAGTGCTGCTAGTTCACGGCCTAGATGAGCAACCCGAATTGCTTCTGCGGCGGTGGCACAACCAGCGGTGTTGGGCAACATCCAAATTTTCGACCAATCAATGGCTTCCATCAGGCCGCCATGGCCTTGGGCATTGCTTTGTACCCGCCTCACGGCAACGGTAACGATTTCGCAACCACTCATCGCGATGCTTTGTTGCAAGGCTTCGATGTTTGGGTATTTGCCAGTGCCAGTAATTAAGCGACTCTTGAAATGGCGGCCGGCAATCACTAGGGGTTTGGGATCGGCTTGGTTTATTAAGTTGTTCATCGCTTAATCATGGGCTGCGGGCAGAACGGATCAAGAGCTGGCGGGCCATTGCCCATTTTGCGCTGCCAAACTCCTACGGTTACAAAAGAGCACCATTTGCAGAGCTGCCCTGTGATTTCTTTATTACTTAGCTTGCCTCTTGTGGCGGTAACACCACCGGCTTTTGTGCCTTTCACTCCACCATCCCAGGGCGCAATTGGCCCGTTAATGGTTGAGCCGCTGGATCCACTTAATGCAGAGCGCATTCAAGTGGAAAGTTTTGATCCAGAAGCGCGCGCCCAATATTTAGCGGGCACGATGCCGAGGTTATGGCGCGGTGCGCTGAGCACAAAAAATGCTCCCCGTTCTGTTTCTGCCGAACTAAATATTAATCGTATGGTGGCTATTGGCCAGAATTTAGATATATTTGGAATGCTTACATTGGCGGGGCAAGCAGTACCGATTCAGGCGAATATCAATACAAAAAGCGATCAAATGGCAATGTTGTTACTTGGAGATAAGCTTCCGGTGGGCTTGGAAGCTGGCGGAGAATTTCAAGGTTTGGAAATGTTGAAATTAAGCAGCTGGGAAGGATCAAGATTAACAAGTGCTGGGGCGATTCTTGAGTTGGCACCAGTTTTAACTAGTACCCAAGCTCCTGCAGTTCGAGGCCTTTGGTAGTAATTTAAGTAATAATTGGTATAGCTTCTGGTTTTAATAATTTCAAACGTTTAAGCGCAGTATTATTGGTGGGCTCTAAATTTAATACTTGTACATATGCATTGACAGCATCTTCCGTTTTTTGCAATTTTTCAAGCGAAAAGGCCATGTTATTAAGAGCTACGGGGTAATCAGCTTTCGCTCTTAAGGCAAGCCGATAATGGCGAATAGCATCGTTGTGATTTTGCTGTGCTGCTAAAGAAAAACCAAGCGCATTTTGCACTAAAGCTTGTGCTTCGGCCGGTTCGTTATCAAGTTGTTTAACAGCTTTTTTTAATGTGGTAACAGCTTGAGCGAATAGACGTTTATCTAGCTGCACGGATCCCAATTCGTAAAGGCTTGCCGCTTCTACTTTTGTGCCGTTGCACTGAAGTTCGAGTTTTGCCAGCCTTGCTTCATCGCGGCGCACCCTGAATACCTGCCTACCTACTACAACTGCAACAACGCCAAGCAGTGCTATCAGCCCCAGCAGATATGCCTGGGGCAGGGTTATATCCATGCGGCTACCAGCGATTGGGGCTTAAAAGGTTCAGGCTTTAACGGCACCCACCACCGATTCAAAACTGGATGGATCGAGGATTGCAATTTGGGAAAGCATCTTGCGATTGATGCGCACATCCGCCTTTTTAAGGCCACCCATAAAGCGGCTGTAGCTCAAGCCATTCATCCGGGCAGCAGCATTGATGCGAGCAATCCAAAGACGCCTGAAATCGCGCTTACGGCGGCGACGGTCGCGATATGCATTGCAAAGGGCCTTCATCACCCGCTGGTTAGCGGTGCGGAACAACGTGCCATTACCGCCGCGGAAACCGCGAGCTAGGCGAAGGATCTTGTTACGACGTTTACGGGCAACATTGCCCCTCTTAACGCGGGTCATGGCTCAAAAATTAGTGCAAATGAGTAGAAAATTGAAGCAGCCGGCAATTAGCTGGCGTAAGGAAGCATGCGGCTTACGCGATCGTGATCGGTTTCATCCACCACTGCCATGGTGCCCAAAAAGCGTTTGCGTTTAGGGCTTTTATGGTCTAACAGGTGGTTGTGAAACGCATGACGACGCATGAATTTGCCGCTGCCCGTTTTACGGAAACGCTTGGCGGCGGCCCGGCGGGTTTTTAGCTTAGGCATTTCTAATGTATAGCGCGCAAACAACCAAGCTAACCTCTCAACCTCCATTTCGCCAAGCTGCGTGCGCCAACTTTTGATTGGGTTGCTTATTCCCTTTGCTTTGCTGGCTGGCTGCCGCACAGGCCTACAGGCGGCGGATCTGCCAATGCATTGGCCCACTAAGAGCCCCCCTGCGATTGCGGGCAACAATCCGCTGGTGTGGGTGGCCCTTGCGGATCGTTTACCAGCAGGAACAGCAGCCCCTAATTCCTTAGAGCTGAAGGCAGCAGCTGGATTACTCACGTTGAGGGATGGCCGCGGGGTGGAGCGCAGGGGCCAGAGCTTTGAAATCCAGTGGCTACGCGAGCCGTTGCCCGAACCTTTGCTGCTGGAGCGCCGCGTGTTGGGACCATTCCCCAGCTACGAATCAGCGGCCGAGGAGGCCCGCCTTTGGCGACTTAGAGGGGCCAAGCCAGTGCTAGCTAGGCCCCTGGATTGGGAGGTGTGGGCGCCACTGGCGAACCCTTTGCCGGAGCGGGCGTCACGGTTGGAGCGTTTTAACCATCAGCAGCGCTGGCGAGCTCAGCTAAAGCAAGCGGGCAAGGTAATAAATCTTGATGGGCCGATAACAATAAAAGCAAGCAATGGCTTGTTTTGGAAAGGGGGAACTTATGGCGGTCCGTTCCGTTTGCAGGCAGACGCCTATGGCACCTGGACTTTGGTGGAGCAGGTGCCTTTAGAAATTTATCTACAGGGGGTGGTGCCCCATGAAATTGGCGCTTCGGCTCCCGCTGCAGCGCAAGCAGCGCAAGCAGTGCTTGCTCGCACCTGGGCCCTTGCTAATCAACAACGCTTTCAGGTGGATGGTTATCACCTGTGCGCTGATAGCCAGTGCCAGGTTTATGGCGATCCCAGCCAAACCGGTAGTTCCTTGCGGGCGGCATTAGCAGCCAGCAAGGGTTTATTGCTTACTTGGCAAGGCAAGCCGGTTCACGGCGTCTATAGCGCCTCCAATGGTGGTGTTTCTGCTGGTTTTGATGAGGGTTGGGGCGGGGGCCCCTTGCCTTATCTGCGCCCACAGGTGGATGGCCCCGCCACCGAAAAAAACCGTTTTCCCTTGCCAATCGTGGCAGGGGTTGGGCTCAATAAATTGCTGGAAGATGGCGGCAATCTCCATGGCCAAGCCCATCCTCGCCATCGCTGGCAGCGGCGGATCACCAGCCAGGATTTGGCTGCAATAGCTGCGGCAGAAGGATTGGGCAGCGTTCAAGATTTTGTAGTTGAACAGCGAGGCCCCAGTGGAAGGGTGTTGAATTTGCAACTGCAAGGCAGTGCGGCTTCTTTGAATTTGCGCAGGGATCAAATCCGCAGGCGTCTGCGCCAATTGCCCAGCACTTTGTTTGTAGTGGTGAAAGAGCAGCCTGGGGTTTGGCGATTTGATGGCGCTGGATTTGGCCATGGTGTGGGGCTTTCCCAAGCGGGTGCCATTGAATTAGCTCAAAAGGGCTGGAGCAGCAGCCAAATTTTGAAGTACTACTTCCCTGGAACAAAACTGGAAAAATTAAAAACCCTCTCGAAGTAGTTATTCCCTTAAAGTTTGAGCACTTGGGGAACGCCATGGTTGAAGGCGATTCCGCTTTTCCCTATTGGCCAGAGGGGCGCCGGCGTAAAGCATTTATTTTTTTAGTTGCCTGCTTAGGGGCGGGTGCTATGCCCCATTTGCTGGGGCCCATCAGAGGTTTATTTCCTGCGTTGGGTGCGGCACTGCTATTTGGTGGCTACAGCCTGCGCAGCATGCTCAGCCCCCGCCATCAAATCGAGACACCTTTTAACGCGTTAGTTGATGAAGCTCTAACCAGTAAAGCCGTAGCTAACGATCCATTGCCAAGAGTGGATGTATTGGTGGCCGCTAGGGATGAAGAAGCTGTTATTACTCGATTAGTGCAGGCTGTGGCAGATCTTGATTACCCCAAAGAATTACTAAGCCTTTGGGTGATGGATGATGGCAGCCTGGATCGTACGCCTCAAATTCTTGAGAAACTTGCGGAACAATTCACCTTTTTAGAGGTAAGGCGTAGGCCTCGTGATGCTGGTGGCGGTAAAAGTGCGGCCTTAAATGCTCTTCTACCCCAGTTGCAAGGGGAGTGGTTAATGGTGTTAGACGCTGACGCCAGTTTTGATCCCAACCTGCTCTTGCGGCTAGCGCCGCATTTAAAGCTGCGCCAATGGGGAGCCTTGCAGCTGCGCAAAGCAGTGGAGCAAGCTGATTCAAGTTGGCTTACCCGTTCTCAAGCATTGGAAATGGCTTTTGATGCGGTGATCCAGGAAGGGCGGATTGCATCTGGTGGCATTGGTGAACTGCGTGGCAATGGTGAGTTGTTGCGGCGTGAAGTGCTGCTGGCTTGCGGTGGATTTAATGAAGACACAGTTACCGACGATCTTGATTTGAGTTTTCGTTTATTACTTGCAGGCGAAGCGATCGGTGTGGTTTGGAATCCACCCGTGCAAGAAGAGCCCGTTACCCGCTGGGGTGCATTGTTGCGTCAACGGCAGCGCTGGGCAGAGGGGGGGCTGCAGCGTTATCTCGATTACTGGCCTGCTTTGATATCGGCCAAGTTGAGCCTTGGCCAAAAAATTGACTTGTTTGTATTTTTTGTTTTGCAATATATGTTGCCAGTTGCAATTTATGGTGATTTATTTGCAGCAGTAGTTTGGCGCCAATTGCCTTTGCTTTGGCCTCTCTCGATTTCAACGTTAAGCCTCAGCGCTTTTGCTTTACGGCAAGCTGGTAAGCACTTTAGTGATGGGCCGGCATTGCCAAGTAGCACAGGTTTAACTTTATTAATGGCAAATACATATTTAATGCATTGGTTTTTAGTAATACCTTGGGTTAGTTTGCGAATGGCCTTAAAACCAAAACGTTTGATATGGTCAAAAACTACACATGTGGGCTTAGCGGTTCCAGGATTGCCATAAGGTTTGGCTCAATCGCTTGGATTAGTTCGCTTCAATGCTTTTTTGTGCAATGGTGGGTGGCGAGCAATTGGCCTAAGCCCTATAACCCTTTTCTTAATTTTATTAGCGACCTTGGCAACACGGCATGTGGAATCATGCCAGCTAATATTCACAATGCGTCTCGATACGTATGCTCTCCGGAGCATCATTGGATGAATGCAAGCTTTTTGTTGCTCGGCATTACTACATTAATAGGTGCTCTCTTATTGCGCGCAAGCCTGCTGCCAGGACCCCTGGGCTTAATACCAACAGCCTTATTTATCGCCTCGGGCATTGGCATTGCCATGGTGGGGCTTAACCCAGAAAATTTGCGAATCATTAAACATATAGCTGGCGCTTATTTAAATGCATATGGGGCATCTTTCGCAATTATTTTAACTGGAATTTGCTTGACAAGGAATATAGCGCATCGGAAAGTTGGCCTTTTAAGTTTTTGGATAGGCACTGTATTATTAATCTTAAATATATTGTATACGATAGGTTTTTATAATAGTATCCCAAGTCTTTTTCTTGGGCTTGGCGTTGGAGGAATGGAAAAGCTATGTAATTATTCAATTTTTCTGTGGTTTACATTAATAGGATTATATTTTTTGGTAAAAACATCTCCAGTAAATTTTTTAACAAATGAGGCTTAATTCAATGCTTTTTAAACGGTTGGCTTTAATTGCTTCGTCTGCCTTGGGTGCAGTTGTAATTGTATTGCTTGTAATTGCTGAATTACGTTCTTGGCAGGTACAAAATTCTCCTCAGCAAAAACTATTTGCAGCTGGTAAAATTCCAATTTCTCCTCCAGAAGGATTCTACTCCGGTTATGTTCCTGGGCTTTCTGGGTCTCCCTGGCAGGGCAAGCGCTTTGATGCTGCAAATCAAAGCGGAGTAAATATTTTTGTGTCAGATGGTAAAGCATCAGCAAAGTATCCGTTCCATACATCAGTTGGAGTTTCGTCAGCTGATCGCCAGTTGCAAGTATTTAAAATTAATTATAATAATTCAGCAAATACATGGTGGATTCGTTTGTTTTTGGATGAAGTGGTTTTGGTTAAGCCAGATCTTTTCCTTGGTAAGCTGAGTATAAATATAATTCCTGGCCGTCCCTATCAAATCGTATTTTTTGAATTGAAACGGCAGAATGCGCGCTTTAGGTTGGAACCAAAATAAATTATTAAAATTAGTTTCAATTTATGCCCGCCTTGCTTATCGTTTCCATATTAATAATGAATTTTGATTTCAAATGCCTAGCACCTCCGCGCTGAGTAAATTTATTAGCTGGCGATCAGCGCTTTATCTGTATGTGGGATTAGTTATTTTAGACGTTTGGATGCTTTTGGTAACGCCAACACTAAGCCCTTGGCATTGGTTTGGTTTTGCTGGTTTTGTGATAATGCCTTTGGCTTTAGTTGCAATGAGGCAGACAGGCAACCATGAAGGCACCAATATTCATCCTGCCCTACTTGCGTTTATGGGATTTGCGGGCTACGCAAATACAATTTTTGTACCATCTATAAAGGAATGGTATTTCACCAGTACTTGGGGCGTTGGAAACTATTATGTTCCGTCGCGAATGGTTTATCCGCTGGGTATTGGTGTTAATTCTGAACAGGTGGTAACCGTTCATGCTTCCAGCGCACTTTTGCTGGCAGGTTTAATAACTTTCCAGTGGATTGTGATGTTGCAAAAACGTAGATCTGTTGCCACTATTCAATTCCATCGGCGAGTTGGTGCATTTACTGCTTTTATTGTGCTCCCGATTATGGTTGCATCAGGCATTCTAAGCTCAATATATGTATTAAGGACCCCTTTTAATCAGGTAACTTATGCTGCCCTTCCTCTTATTATTGCAGGTTGCTTGATTGCATCTATAATAAGTGCGATTAATGGCAAATTCACGCAGCATATCGATTATGCCTATTCAGCTTTTATAGTGCTTTGCTCTGCGGCATTGTATAGATTTGCATGTCTATTTATTTGGCTTGATCGAGGTTCTTACACTACTGCTACTCAAGCTCCAGTTGATGGGGCATCGATCATAACATATATACTTCTGATATTATTTATTGTTGTCCCATTTGCTATAATTGGCCGACTCAGGCAAAATATGTTTCCTGTAATTACTCTTGTTTCTGTTTTGGTTTTGTCTATGTTATTTGTACCTTGGCAGTTCTTTGGAGCTCCGGCATCAGCTAATTTTTTAAGTCATTTAAATTTATTCTAAGTCATCTGCGGCTAATACAACTTCCCCATTGAAGAATTCAGCTAAACGTTTTGCCTCTACTTCAATTCCATTGCTTTTAGTGGTTTCGCTAATAGCTTTAGTTTCCTGAATTGTAATGGGAGCTGCAGGAGTACTTATCGGTTTGGGAGTTTCTATTGAGATAGCGGGTTTAGTTATTTCTTTACTGATCTGAGCATCTAAAACTTGAGCGCTGCCGGTTTCAATAACAACT
>VFLB01000174.1 GCA_009914645.1 Synechococcaceae bacterium Bin_79_3 | reverse complement strand
CGATATTAGTTTTTAACGTACTTGGCAATACCGCCGTTGCCAATCAGGTGCCGGAACAACAACCAGAAGAACCATTAATTGTGCGCAATCTGCGCGAAACGCTTGCAGGAATAAATCCCCTTAATCTACAAGAAGCCTGGAATGATGCCCGTAAATTTAAAGACGATGCCTTATCTAGTTTCAGGCTTGGCTACTTAAGCCTGCAACACAGAGGGCAAGCAGAACAGCTTTATTGGGCCTGTTGTTGGGCAATTTCACGTGAATTACCGGCAGATGAAGTACCAGAAGATCTCCGCGGTTTACAAGCTGCCTTAGCTCATACTTATTACGCCAATTTATCAATTTTCCGCTCCGCCCCAGACACATGGGCGATCGATCAATTATTTCCGATAATGCCGATCCATCGCCTCGATGAAAAACCAAATCAACTGGGTAGTTTTGCCGATTTAACCTGTGATTCTGATGGCAAATTTGCTCGTTTTATTAATTCAGGTAGTGAAAAACCATTACTTGAACTGCATAGCCTTAAACAGGGTGAACAATATTGGATAGGCCTTTTTCTTGCTGGCGCTTACCAGGAAGTTATGGGTAATTTACATAACCTATTTGGTAGCACTAATGCAGTGAATATTCGCTTGGGCGCCGGCAGTACATACCAGGTGGAGCATGTGGTTCGTGGCAACACCAATGCAGAAGTATTAAAGGCTGTGGAACATAACCCAAACATTCTGCTTGAGCGCCTGCGCCAAGCGAGTGAAGCATCTATTTCCCGCGGTGAATTATCGATTGCAGCTGCAAGTAAATTAATGGAACATCTCGAGCAATCGCTACAACAAAGTACTTATCTAGAAGCCGATTACCAAGGAGAACCCATCAATTGAATGCCACCCCAAAAATAAGGATGCGTTAATCCAGATGCTGCCATGCGCCTTTGGCTTGCATCCAAACCAGCCAGCAATACTTCACCAGAAGCTCCTACTACACGATCAGCCTCTAAACGTATTAAGCCCCTAGAAAAAGCTTGGCGTGTGAGTTGCAAAGCCTCAGCCTTTGGAACGCCCGCTTCTAAATGGCGATAGGTTTGCACAAAGAAAGCAGAAGTTGCTACATCATCCACATACCAAAGGCTACCGATTGCACTGCGAGCGCCCGCCTGAAGTGCAAGGCCAGCAAAACCAAGTTCGCTATCAGGATCACCAATAGCCGTACGGCAAGCGCTAAGGCTGATTAGATCAAGGCTGGCATCAGCGCGGCGACTACGCAAGCTGGCAAATTCCTTAAGAGCAATAGCTCCTGTGCCGGTATATATGCGCGATTGGGATGGACCTCCAGGCAAAAATTCAGCATGGGTAGCTACATGAACACGTCGAAAACGCGGTTCAGCAGCTGATATCAAAAGAGAGCTTGGTGTAAAAGCTTGATCAAGAAAAATCTCTGATTTCTGACCAATGGAAACCGCCCGTAATTCCTCTGGCACTAGCGGTAAAGGTGCCAAGCCATCAAAGCGGGATGCGCCTAGGGCAAGTAGGTCGCCGCCGCGGCCTAGTGGTGCCTGAAGATTGGTGAGATTCAGAGAAGGCGTAAGCGACAAGCCATATTGTTCGCCTAGAAATTGCTTGCCATTGTGTAATGCCGCATAGGGAATTGCCTGTAAACCTTGATCAGCACTTAGTAGCAAGGTGGTGATCTTTTGCTCTTGCAGCATTGGCTCTAGGGAAGCAAAAATTTGCCGATATAAACTGCGGGAAGGCCCATTCGCATCATTAACCGCCAGATTTTCCTGACGTGAAAGCGCCCCGTAGAGTTTTTGCAATGAATCGCGAAAATCAGCTTGGCGCAGGGGCACACGGATTCCTTTTGGTTCGCCTGTTGCTGTAATTAAGACCAAATCTAATTGGGCATCAAAGCCGCCAACAGCAGCATTGGAGTAGCGCAAATGCAAAACCGCTGGGTTATAAACAGCACGATTAAAAGAAGGACTGAGTAGAGCCTGGCTGTTATTTGCAGCACTTGCTAGCAAGCCAAGCCCTGGATCAAGCCCTAGTGCTGCTTGTT
>VFLB01000131.1 GCA_009914645.1 Synechococcaceae bacterium Bin_79_3 | reverse complement strand
GAGCTGGTGGCGGCAGAACTCACCAACCAAGAAATCGGTGCGCGGCTTTCGATTAGTAAACGCACAGTTGATAACCACGTGAGCAATATCTTCACAAAAACCGGATCCCGCAATCGCGTTGGCCTCGTTAATTGGGCCTTGAGCAATGGCAAGATTTGTCGCGATGGGCTTAATTGCTGCAACCTTCCCAAGGCTTAAAAATTTTTAGGGCCTTGGGAAGGTTGCATACAATTGCTTGAAATGGGCCTGCTGCTGGCGATGGTTCACCAAAGCTTCTGGGTAGCCGCGGGATTCCAAGGGGGCGATTTCACCACTTAGTAAATCCGCCGTATTCACATGTTGCAGTTCAGGCAACCAGCGGCGGATATAAACAGCTTCTGAATCAAATTTGCGCGCTTGGGTGGCTGGATTAAAAATCCGTAGCGGTTTGGGATCCATGCCACTACTGGCACTCCATTGCCAGCCCCCATTATTGGCGGCCAGATCACCATCCACCTCAAGGGCCATAAACCAGGCCTCACCAAAACGCCAATCACAGATCAAATCTTTCACTAAAAAAGACGCCACGATCATGCGGCAGCGATTGTGCATAAACCCGGTTTGCGCAAGTTCTCGCATTGCAGCATCAACAATTGGCACACCGGTTAAGCCCTGTTTCCATGCCTCCAGCCATTGAGGCTTGTTTTCCCAGGGGAATTGGCGCCATAGAGGCCGGTAAGGGCCATCGGCAAGGCTTGGAAAATGAAACAAAGCTTGCTGGTAAAACTCCCGCCAAGCAAGCTCCTGCTGCCACACCCGAATCGATTGGCGTTGTTCGTCGCTGCGGCAAATTTCCAAGCTTTCCAAACTGGCGGCCCAAGCGGTGCGTGGGCTGAGGCTGCCTGAGCGCAATGCAGCGCTGAGTTGGGAAGTGCCCCCATCGGCTGGCAGATTGCGGCCTTCTTCATAGTTATGCAAAGCCCCATCAGCAAATCGCTGCAATTGCAAAAGAGCTGCTGCTTCTCCAGGTAGGCAAGGGCAAATGCCAGCGCCATCCCATGTTTCCAACTCAACTGCGGCCGTTTGCGGCAATGGCGGCACAGCTGCCTCAATGGCCGTAATTTCCGCTGCTGTGAGATCAAATAAACCACTTGGAGCAGCCACAGGCGCTGCTTTTGGTTGTTGTTGCCATACCCGCCAGTAGGGGCCATAAACCCGATAAGGATCACCAGCGCCGGTGCGTAATCGCTCAGGCGGCACCAGTAATTGATCCCAATCAGCGGCCACCTTGCAATCCTGGCCCTGCAGTGCTTTTGCGAGGGCTTGATCGCGCTGCCGCACCAGCGGTTCCACATCACGGTTCCAGGCCACTCCCTCCACCGCAAGAAGCTGGGCTAAACGGGGCAGCAATATCAGCGGATCACCCTTAAGCAGAAGCAAACGGCTGCCAGCTTGCAGCCAGTGCTGTTGCAATTCCCGCAGGCTTTCGAGCAAAAACCAACGGCGCCCTGGCGCCATGCTGGGATGCTGCAATTCAGCTGGATCCAGCACGAAAACGCCCACAAGAGCTGGATTGTTTTGTGCAATAGCCGCAAGGCCCAAATTGTCTGAAAGGCGCAGATCACGGCGATGCCAAAACAACCAACGGCTAAATGCAGCAGCCATTAGTGCAACCCCAGGAGTTGTTTGGCCCGAAACCAGGCCGTAACACTTTTGCCATCAAGCGGTTCATCACCACTGGCAAGGGCTGCGTCCAATTGGTCGGGAGTGAGCAGAAGCACCTCAATGTCTTCATCCTGATCTGCCGCAACAGGGCTAGGCAGTGGCTGCAATTGCCGGGCTAAAAACAAATGAATTACTTCATCGGAATAACCGGGGCAGGGCAGCAGCAAACCAAGGGAATCCCAGCGCCCAGCGCTATAGCCAGCCTCCTCCCCTAATTCCCGTGCCATGGCCGCCTGAGGTTCTTCCCCCAGCTCCAAGGTGCCAGCTGGAAATTCCAGAATGCGCTGCTGCACAGCAAAGCGATATTGGCGCAACAGCACCACCCGGCCATCGGCTAACACCGGCACTGCTAACGATGCTCCAGGGTGTTTGATGCAGCCGTAGGTACCTTCCACCCCAAGGGGTAAGCGCAGATGCTGGATTTCCATGCGCAGCTTGCGCACAGAAAGGGTTGCAATGATGTCAAGCAATTCCGCTGGTTCCGGGGCTGGGATGGGGGCCAAGGATTTAAAACTCGCTTTTTGCTTGTATTGCCATTTTGGCGATTAATTGGGCCAAAGCGCTGCTGGGGGCAACAGCTGCGGTGCAGGTTCGCTGCAATTTAATAAAAGTGCTTCGAGCAGTTCCGCCGCTGTTTTTTCTTGGCCAGGGGGCTTAAGGGCTGGATCAAGGGCTGCTAATGGTTCGAGCACAAAGCGACGCCCCCAAAGCCGCGGATGAGGTAGCTGCAAGCTGGCTGTATTGCGTTGCTCATTGCCGCACCACAAAAGATCAAGATCCAGGCTGCGGGGGCCCCAGGGCACCAGCCGTTCCCTGCCTGCAGCCGCCTCCAGCCGTTGCAATTCCAGCAACAACTGCTCACAACTACCTACCCAATGCAACAGCGCCACCCCATTTAAAAACGCGGGTTGGCCAGCGGGGCCCCCCACCGCTGCAGTGCGAAATAGGGGAGAACAGCGCAAAGAACCAGGTTGGGCGAGGGCATCTAAACCCAGCCGCGCTGCACCGAGAAGGGCAAGGCAATCGCCAAGATTGCTACCAAGGGCAATAGCGGCTGAAAACACCTGGATCAAACTTGTTCTCTTCCTCATACAACAGCGGCCAGGCTGCGATGCTGGAGGGGATTTTGGGCCCTATGTCCGCCCTACCTTCCACCGCTAACCAGGTATTTCCCCTGGCGGCCGTAACCGGCCATCCCACCTTGAAATTGGCGCTGCTTCTAGCCGCTGTTGATCCCGGTTTGGGCGGGGTTGTAATTGCTGGTGGCCGCGGCACCGGCAAATCAGTGCTGGCAAGGGGGCTGCATGCGCTATTGCCTGCGATCGAAATTATTGACGGCAGTTTCAACGCCGAACCTGATGGCGAGCAACCAAGCAGGGTGATCCCAGCCCCATTTGTGCAGGTGCCCTTGGGGGTAACAGAAGATCGCCTGGTGGGATCTGTAGATGTAACCCGCTCATTAGCGGAAGGCAAAACGGTGTTTCAACCGGG
>VFLB01000295.1 GCA_009914645.1 Synechococcaceae bacterium Bin_79_3 | reverse complement strand
GGAATGGTTTGGGCCCGCGCATTTCTCCCTCGCCATACGGCCGTTTTGCAGGGCAAAGTCGCCAAGAAAATGCCCCATCAGCAGCAGCAGTAGCAAGTTGATGAACGCCATAAAAAGCCCTTTAGGTATTGATTAAGAATGATCTGGCGCCAGGATGAAGTTTAAACACCCCCTAACGCGATGGCTGTTTGGCTGATCTGTATAGCCTCCCTATTTCTACTGCAGCTATTCAGTCGCAGCATCAATAGGTTTTGGGGCTACCGCTTCCCTTGGCGCATCAGCAGCGCAGCCCTATTGGCCTGGGCCGTTGCTGCCACATTTCCACTATCTGGTGGATTTAGCCTAGCCGCTGAATTGCTAGTGGCCCTTGCAATCACAAGGGTGCTGCTTTGGTTTTGCTTGGAATTACTGCCCCGCTGGCGCTTGTTACCGCACAGCCCAAAAATCCTGCGGGATCTGCTTTTTGTGCTGATTAGCGGTTTGATTGTGGTGCTTACCTTTCAGCAGCGGGCCAAGGTAGACATCCTCGGAATTGTTACCACCTCAGCGGTATTAACAGCAATTATTGGTTTAGCGGCCCAAGAACCCCTTAAAGATCTACTCGGCGGCCTCAGCCTGCAATTGGAGCAGGTATTACGGGAAGGTGATTGGATTGAGGTAGACGGTTTGATCGGCCAAGTGCACTCGATCAGTTGGCGCGACACCCAATTGCGTTGTGTAGATGGTTCAAAATTAGTTATGCCAAATGCCCGGGTTACCGCTTCTGATCTGCGCAATTTCAGTGGTTATGGGCCCCACGCCAACCGCATCTTTGTAGGGCTCGACTACAGCCTCCCACCAGGGCAAGCCAAGGGCCTTTTGCTGCAACTAGCAAAGCAACACCCGCTGGTATTGAGCGATCCAGCCCCAGTAGTGCGCCTTGCAGGCTTTGAAGACAGTGCTATCCGCTACGAATGGCTTGTGTGGCAGGCAAGTTACGGCAATAGCCTGGGGTTACGCAGCGACCT
>VFLB01000116.1 GCA_009914645.1 Synechococcaceae bacterium Bin_79_3 | reverse complement strand
TTGATCGCTGCCATAGTGAAGGAATTGGCATAATTCTTGATTGGGTGCCGGGTCATTTTCCAAAAGATGCCCATGGTCTTGCTTTCTTTGATGGAAGCCATCTCTACGAGCATGGTGATTCGAGAATTGGCGAACACAAGGAATGGGGCACACTAATATTTAATTACAGCCGTAATGAAGTACGCAATTTCTTAGTCTCAAATCTTCTTTTCTGGTTTGAAGAATTCCATATTGATGGCATCCGAGTAGATGCAGTTGCATCTATGTTATATCGAGATTACCTGAGGCCCGAAGGCGAATGGCTTCCTAATGAGCACGGTGGGAGAGAAAATCTTGAAGCAGTGCGTTTCATGCAACAGGCAAACTCATTATTATTTCATTACTTTCCAGGCGCTTTAGCAATCGCCGAGGAATCCACAACATGGCCCATGGTTACCCAACCAACCCATTTAGGGGGATTGGGTTTCAACCTTAAATGGAATATGGGCTGGATGCACGACATGCTCGATTATTTCGAACTTGATCATTGGTTCCGTCAATTTCATCAAAACAACATTACTTTTTCAATCTGCTACCAATACACTGAAAATTTTATGTTGGCCTTGAGCCACGATGAAGTTGTGCATGGCAAGAGCCACTTACTTCACAAAATGCCAGGAAGCGATGATTTGAAATTTGCAAATGTAAGAGCTCTATTAACATTTATGTGGACCCATCCAGGCAAGAAAACTATTTTCATGGGGATGGAATTTGGTCAGCGAGGAGAATGGAATGTATGGGGCGATTTGGAATGGGACAAATTGCAATTCCCAGCCCATCAAGGCCTCCTAAATTTGGTGGATGATCTGAATAGTTATTACAAATCAGAGCCTGCCCTTTGGCGTAGTGATTTCGCAAACTATGGGTTTCAGTGGATCGATTGCAACGACAACACCCACAGCATTGTGAGCTTTATGCGTCGTGACGAAAAAGAAGGGAATTGGGTTGTGGTGGTGTGTAATTTCACCCCTGAATGCCATGGCAATTACCGCATCGGCGTTCCAGTTGCTGGTTTCTATCAAGAAGCCTTCAACAGCGATAGCTCTCGCTACGGCGGTTCAAATCAGGGCAATTTGGGCGGTAAATTCAGCGATTGCAACGCCATGCATGGCTATGAACAATCATTGGAACTTTGCTTACCCCCACTGAGCTCCTTGGTATTCAAACTCGACCCCAGCCGCCTCCCACCTGCGGCAATCCATGAAGAAAACATGAAACAGAGCTGATTGGTCGGGTAGCGTCCGTGGCTAAGCATTCTTCTTTTCCATGAGCGACACCCTTCCCCTGCTGCTCCGCGCTGCCCGAGGCGAGCAGGTGGAACGTCCGCCTGTATGGATGATGCGTCAAGCCGGTCGGTATATGAAGGTGTACCGCGATCTGCGTGATCGCCATCCATCTTTTCGTGAACGCTCAGAGAATCCAGATCTCTCCTATGAGATTTCGATGCAACCTTTTCAGGCTTTTCAGCCTGATGGGGTGATCCTTTTTTCAGATATCCTCACCCCGCTGCCTGGGATGGGTATCAACTTTGACATCATCGAAAGCAAGGGGCCAATTATTGATCCACCGATTCGCAGCCTTGCTCAAGTGGAAGCCCTACGTGCTTTAGAGCCCTCCAGCAGCCTTGGTTTTGTAGGGGAGGTGTTAACTCGATTAAGAGAAAGCGTGGGTTCAGCCGCTGCAGTGCTGGGTTTTGTTGGCGCTCCATGGACCTTGGCTGCCTACGCCGTTGAAGGTAAAAGCAGCAAAGACTATGCGGTGATCAAGGCGATGGCCTTTCGAGAACCGCAATTAATGCATCGGCTGTTAGCCCATTTCGCCGACAGTATTGCCACCTATGTGAATTATCAAATTGATTCTGGCGCTCAAGTTGTTCAGTTATTTGATTCCTGGGCTGGTCAGTTAAGCCCCATGGATTACGACACCTTCGCAGCTCCCTACCAAAAACGAGTTATTGATCAGGTACGTGCAAAACATCCAGAAACTCCGTTAATCCTCTACATCTCTGGAGGGGCTGGTGTTTTGGAGCGTATGGCGGCAACCGGAGTTGATTTCATCTCCCTCGATTGGAGTGTCGATATGGCAGATGGCTGCAAACGATTACCACACCATGTGGGAATTCAGGGCAATGTTGATCCTGGCCTCCTGTTTGGCACCCCTGAAGCAATACGCCATCGGATTATCGACACGGTGCGAAAAGCCAGGGGACGCCGTCACATCCTTAATCTTGGCCATGGCATTTTGCCTGGCACCCCAGAGGAGAATGCGAGGGTTTTCTTTGAAACAGGCAAGCGGGTGAATGAACTTATGAGCACGGTGGGCTGAAGTGAGCCCTGCAAAAATTCTTATAACCGGTGCCAGCGGTTGCGTTGGGCAATACATCAGCTCTCAACTTTTTCACCAGTCAGATGCTGAACTTATCTTGTGGTTAAGGGATCCAAACAAACTAAAAGCTGTTCCTCAGCAGCATCCACGCATAACACTTTTGGTGAGCGATTTACGCGATCAATCAGACCATGATCAGATCCTAAAAACAGTAACTCGAGTAATACATACCGCCACTGCTTGGGGGGATCCCCTAAGAGCCCATCAGGTGAATGTTGTTGCTGTAAAGGAACTACTACAACGCTTTGATCCAACTCAACTTGAGCAGATAATTTATTTTTCCACCGCCAGCATTTTGA
>VFLB01000030.1 GCA_009914645.1 Synechococcaceae bacterium Bin_79_3 | reverse complement strand
CCACCCATACCAAGGGCACAATCCAGCCCTGCCCTTGGAAATCCCAAAGCCGTAGGCCGTCGTAGCGATGGGCCAGAAAGTAACCCACCAAAACCACCGCTGAGGGGATGCTGATGGCAGCAAACAGTAGACGCCATGCCCGTTCGCCAATGCGGGCGGCCCCCCACGTACGCAAAGAAGCCCCACCGCTGTGGAGTAGCGCAAACACCAGCAGCAAGGCCAGCATCACCAGGCTGCTGTTATGCAGGCTGTTTTGGTGCAGTGTGGAAGTGGCCACCAAATAAAACGGCTGGAAATGGCACCCTAGAGTTCAAACCATGGCGGACCTTCCGTTCACTATTGATCAGCTGCGCATCCTGCGGGCCATCGCCAGTGAAGGCAGCTTTAAAAAAGCTGCCGATAGCCTTTATGTAACTCAGCCAGCGGTGAGTTTGCAGATCCAAAACCTGGAGAAGCAACTCGATGTGTCGTTATTTGATCGCGGCGGCCGTAAAGCGCAGCTCACAGAAGCAGGCCATTTGCTTCTTACTTATTCCGAGCGCATCTTGAGCCAATGCCAGGAGGCATGCCGCGCGCTTGATGATCTCCACAACCTCAAGGGGGGCTCCCTTGTGGTGGGGGCAAGCCAAACCACGGGCACCTATTTGATGCCCCGCATGATCGGTTTATTTCGCCAGAAATATCCAGATGTTTCAGTGCAATTGCAAGTGCACAGCACAAGGCGCACCAGCTGGAGTGTGGCTAACGGCCAAGTGGATCTGGCAATCATTGGCGGCGAAGTGCCAAACGAGCTAGCCGAGCAGCTGCAGGTGGTGGCCTATGCCAGCGAGGAATTGGCCCTGGTTTTGCCGATCAAGCATCCAATGGCCCGCATCCAGGAATTGCAAAAGGAAGATCTCTACAGACTTTCTTTTATTTGCCTTGATTCCCAATCCACCACCCGCAAGGTGGTGGATCAGCTCCTTTCAAGGGGCGGGCTTGATGTGCAGCGCTTACGAATTGAAATGGAACTCAATTCGTTAGAGGCAATAAAAAATGCGGTGCAAAGTGGTTTAGGCGCTGCTTTTTTGCCAGTGGTGTCGATCGAACGGGAGCTTGCCACCGGTGGCTTGCATCGGGCGGCATTAAGCGATCTAAGTGTGCGGCGTCAATTGCGTTTAATCACCCACCCTGCCCGCTATTGCTCACGGGCTTCTGCTGCGTTTCGAAAAGAGATCCTGCCGGTGTTTGCTAGCCCAGATAGCCCCTTACGCCAAAACCTAGATCAAAGCTGAGTTCAGAATTTATCTGCTTCTGGAGTAACCCCCACGGTGTCGTCTGCGGCGGCACCAGCTACACCTTTGGTTTGGAACTTGTTCTGGGATGAATCATTTTGATAAACGCAACGCACCACTGGTTTGTCGCGAATTGAGCCCACATAGGCAAAAGTATTCATACGTTGTTTGCATTCCCGCATTTGTTCATTGGTAACCGCCCCTTCTTTTTGCAATACAGACCAATTCTCACGGCGGATCACACAACCTGGTTGCAAGGTGGGCTGGGTAACAAAACTGGAGGATGGATTCATCGTGGTGTAGGTCTCCACATCCATCACAAAGGCACTAGCGCCCCACTGCTTACAAAATTCAGGATCTGGCACCGCCATATCCAGCTGCTGGCTACTGGCGATATTGCCTTGGTTGCCAGCGGTGTTGCTACTTAGAGCGGTGCCGATACCAATGCCAAGAATCATCACACCAGCCATCAAGGCGATGGTGGCCATATTGAATTTCAAGCCAGCTAAACCCTGCCCCGGCTGAGCTGGCGCATTGCGGTTGCGCTCTCGGGAACGCTCCTGTTCGTAGGCGCGCTCATTTTCTCGCTCGTTATCGCGCTCGTTATTCCTGTTGCCGTAGGGGGAGGGGGGGCGGCGTGGTGCCATCAGAGAGTTTCGGGGCTACGGGGTAAACCCATGGAGTAATTGAGCACCCTGCTTTTTAAGTTGTAACGCAATTCACCAGCTTGCAGTAGCTCACGGATATAACCCTCTAAAGCTGAACCGATTCCCCGCAGGTTGTAATCGTTCATGGGGGTTCCGGCAGCAGCATCTACCAAATCAGCAAATCGCTGCTGCACCTTGGCGAGGGGGCTTTCATCCCATTCAAATTCGCTATCTGGATCTAAATCCAGGGTTAGTTGATCTGCCGCGGCCGTAAGGATGCCGTTGCTGCCAACGGTGGCTGCAAAAATGCGCACGTGGCGGGTGGTGCACTTAAGTGGCGTATCAGACACCAGCGATAAACAGCAGAAGGTTTTCTAACTCTATGGTGGGCGCTCAAATCAAACAGGTGTGGTGATGAGGGTGGCGATTGCCGGGGCCGGGCTGGCGGGATTGGCCTGCGCCAAATACCTCAGTGATGCCGGCCATATTCCGGTGGTCTACGAAGCCCGAGATGTGCTCGGCGGCAAAGTTGCCGCTTGGCAGGATGAAGACGGGGACTGGTACGAAACCGGCTTACACATCTTTTTTGGCGCCTACCCAAACATGCTGCAGCTGTTTGCTGAACTTGGCATAGAAGAGCGGCTGCAGTGGAAAAGCCATTCGATGATTTTCAACCAGCGGGAGGTGCCCGGCTCCTACAGCCGCTTTGATTTCCCTGATCTGCCGGCACCACTAAATGGTGTTGCGGCAATTCTTGGCAATAACGATCTACTTACCTGGCCGGAAAAGATTGCCTTTGGCTTGGGGCTGGTTCCTGCAATGTTGCGGGGTCAAGAATATGTTGAGAAGTGCGATAAATATTCCTGGACTGAGTGGTTGCGTTTGCATAATATTCCCGAACGGGTTAATGATGAAGTATTTATCGCGATGAGTAAAGCGCTTAATTTTATTGATCCTGATCAGATTTCTAGCACCGTAATACTCACGGCATTAAATCGTTTTTTACAAGAAAAGAATGGTTCTAAGATGGCTTTCCTCGATGGAAATCCCCCCGAGCGGCTCTGCCAACCAATGGTTGAACATATTCAAGCCAGCGGCGGTGAAGTGCATCTGGAAACTCCATTAAGAGAAATCCAGCTCGGCGAAAATGGAGCTGTTACTGGTTTTCGGATTGGTGGGATCAACGGCAAGGAGGGCTTTGTGGCGGAAGCTGATGCATACGTGAGTGCTTTACCTGTTGATCCGTTTAAATTGCTCTTGCCTGAACCCTGGCAAAAGATGCCATTTTTTAGCCGCCTTGAGGGGCTGAAGGGGGTGCCGGTTATTAATATCCATTTGTGGTTTGACCGCAAACTCACCGACATAGATCATTTACTTTTTAGTAGATCACCTCTGCTTAGTGTGTATGCAGACATGAGTAATACCTGCCGCGAATATGCAGATCCGAATCGCTCTATGCTCGAATTGGTTTTTGCACCCGCCCATGATTGGATCGGCAGGCCTGATGATGAAATTATTGCTGCCACTTTGGGCGAATTAGAGCGCCTATTCCCTCAACATTTTGGTGGCGCTGAGCCAGCTAAGTTGCGAAAAAGTAAAGTTGTTAAAACCCCTTTATCTGTTTATAAAACAGTGCCTGGCTGCCAAGCTTTACGCCCCAGTCAAGCCACACCGATTAGTAATTTTTACCTCGCTGGCGACTACACAATGCAGCGCTACCTCGCTTCGATGGAAGGGGCCGTGTTAAGCGGTAAGCTCTGCGCGGCGGCGGTGGCGGGCTAACAATGGTTTTTTGCCCTGTGCGATCTATAGCAGTGCTCCCCTCCCTAGAAGAGGCTTACGAAAACTGCCGGGTAGAAACTGAGCGCTGGGCTAAAACTTTTTATCTCGGCACTCTTTTAATGCCCCCTCCAAAAAGGCGGGCGATCTGGGCCATCTATGTGTGGTGCCGCCGCACCGATGAATTAATGGATAGCGAGGAAGCCCAAAAATTACCGGTGGAAGAACTCAGCGAACGTCTAAATATTTGGGAGGAACGCACTCGAAGTTTGTTCAAAGGTGTTGTATCTGATGGCCTTGATCTGGTGATGGCGGATGTGATCCAGCGTTATCCCCAACCTTTAGAGCCATACCTTGAAATGATTGAGGGTCAACGGATGGACCTTAATCAGCATCGATATGCCACTTTTGCGGATTTGGAGTGCTACTGCTACCGGGTTGCAGGCACCGTTGGCTTAATGACCCAGGAGGTTATGGGTCTTGATCCTGCATATATCAGTGCCCCTTGGAGCAGCAAACCAAATACCAGTGATGCAGCGGTGGCTTTAGGGATCGCTAATCAACTCACAAACATCCTGCGTGATGTGGGGGAGGATCGCGCCCGCGGCCGAATTTATCTACCTCAGGAAGATCTGCTGCGCTTTGGTTATTCAGAAGCTGATTTATTAGCCGGCACTCTCAACGCAAATTGGAATGCCTTAATGGCTTTTCAATTGCAACGGGCCCGCCAATGGTTTGCCCGTTCTGAATCAGGGGTGCGTTGGTTAGCAGCAGATGCCCGCTGGCCTGTGTGGGCTTCGTTGCGCCTATATCGCGGCATTCTTGATGCAATCGAGAAACTCAACTACGACGTTTTTAATCACAGGGCTTATGTGCCAAGGGTGGGAAAATTTCTTGATCTACCCGTTTCCTATCTGATAGCTCAAGCCCGTTGAGCTAACCACTCTTGCAAAATTGGATTCACTATTTCTGGTGCTTCATCGTGGGGGCAATGGCCGAGACCAGGTAATAACTGCAGCTCTTTGATGCAACTGAATTGATCCCTCCAGCGGGCGGCCTCCAGGGGGTCTTCCCAGGGATCTGCTGCGCCCCAAAGTAAACGCACCGGCACCTCTAATACCTCCAGCAGCTCGGGGGCGAGGTGGTCGTTGAAGAGATTTATGAAGCCGCGGAAACTTTCAGTGGCGCCAGGAGCGCAGCTGGGCAGATGCAGCAAGCTAATCAGTTCTTGATCAATATTTGCGCCGCTTGGATAGGCCCGCACTAGCACGCTACGAATAAAAGCGGGCCTTGCTAATAAACGAAATAACGGTGCAATTACCCAGCGTTGTTGTACTAATTGCTTTATGAAAGGGCGACTAAGTCTTTCAAAACCGGGCAACTGCGCTGAGCGTTTGTCGTCGAGGGTGCGCTGGGCGCAATCGATCAGGATTACTTGGGCTGGTGCTTGCCCTTGCGCCTGCATCAAGCAGGCAGTGGTGAGGGCCACCATTGCACCAATTGAATTGCCCACCAGTTGCACTTCAGCGCCGGGCACTGGCTGCACCACTTGGCTGATGAAATCCTGTAGCAAGCTGGCCCATAGGTTGAAGCAGTAAATCACCGACCCAGGGCTTTTTGCTTCTTTAGGCAATTGCGAACGTGGTTTTGCGCTCGCACCAAAACCAAGCAAATCGATAGCAAAAACAGGTCGGTTTTTGCTTAATTCCTCAATATTGAAACGCCAATGGCCACTGGAGGCGCCAAAGCCATGCACCAAAACCACAGGTGCGCCCCTTGAGTTATCCCCCTGCTGCCGATAAGCAATTTCCTGAACGCCAGCTTCCCCTTCCCATAACCAGAAACGTAAGGGGGGTAGAGGCATTAGTTAATTGGTTGCTTAAACAAACTATTTCTAGGCAGTTGTTTTTTGATTTGCCAAAAGATCCTTCAATTTTGAAAGTTCTCCAGCCCAACGGGGGTCTGGGGCTGCAGCGGCTGGGGCATCACTATGAACAACCTTATCGACAGATTTACGCAATGGAGTTGGTCCTGCGGAACCGGGGCGCCGATCGTTGCTACCACCACGCTCATTGCCACGGCTTTCTTTCTTTTCAGAAACCTCTACTTTTAATTGGCTGCCGCCGTATTCACGACCGTTGAACTGGGCAATCACTTCATCGGTGAGT
>VFLB01000062.1 GCA_009914645.1 Synechococcaceae bacterium Bin_79_3 | reverse complement strand
TGCTCTAATAACTGGCCGGCACGACCAACAAATGGCTGGCCGCAGGCGTCTTCTTTTTGTCCTGGGGCTTCGCCTATCAACATCAAGCTGGCATTTGGGTTTCCCCTACTAACTACCACCTGCTGCCTTTGCTTTGCGAGGCCGCAGGCTTCACAAGTGCGGCATTGGCGCTCAAGTTCCTTGAACTGTTCAAGTTTTAGTTGATTCATAATTTTTTCAGTGGTTCCAATTGAGGCTCTAAAAGCAGTAATCGGTTGCCTTCTGGATCGCTCAACCAAGCTTCACGGCCAAAACTTTCTTGGCGCGCTGGTTCTAAACATTGGCCGCCAAGAGCAAGGGCTTTGTTGATAGCAGCTTCAAGTTGTAAAACCTGAAGGCAAAGCGCTAATCGGCCCGGCTGAGCAGGTTGGGGACGGTTTTTAGAGGGGCAGTAAAAAACCAGATCCCCCGCTGCTTCAAGTTGTAAAACCCAGGTAGATCCGCGCGAGAATGCTTCTTTGGTAACAAGCGCTGCATAAAACTGCACTAATTCAGCTGGGTTATCGCTGGCGAGTACCCAAAACGGACGGGCGTTCATGCACACTGGAATGGCTGGATTTTTTTGCTGATGCTCTCGGCCCGGGCAAAGGCCCTGAAGCCCTCTTTAACCCTGGCCATTGCCGCTAAGGCAAAGCAATTGCAAGCTGCTGGCAAGGATATCTGCAGCCTTAGTGCTGGAGAACCAAATTTCGACACCCCCGCCTTTATCCGAGAAGCCGCCACTCGCGCTTTGGAAGATGGCGCCACTCGCTACGGGCCAGCAGCAGGTGAACCTCAATTGCGCGCTGCTATTGCAGCCAAGTTGGCACGGGCCAATGGCATGGCGGTTAGCGCCGAACAGGTATTGGTTACTAATGGCGGTAAACAAGCGCTCTACAACCTGTTTCAGGTGTTGCTGGATCCTGGCGATGAAGTGCTCCTACCGGCTCCCTACTGGCTTAGCTATCCGGAAATGGCTCAATTGGCTGGAGCCAGCGTGCAGGTGGTGCCCAGTGCTGCAGTAAACGGATTTCGGCTTGATATCGAAGCACTTGAGGCGCGGATCAATCCGCGTAGTCGTTTATTGATTCTGAATACCCCATCAAATCCCACCGGTTTGGTGTTGCAGCAGCAGGAATTAGAGGCGGTGGCTGATTTGTTGAGGCGCCATCCCCAGGTAGCTGTTGTGTGCGATGAAATTTATGAATATCTGCTTGCACCCGGCCAGGAACATCACAGCTTGGCGGCGTTGGCCCCCGATCTAGCGGATCGCTTATTTGTGGTGAATGGCTTTGCAAAAGGCTGGGCCATGACCGGTTGGCGCCTTGGCTACTTGGCGGGCCCATCGCCTGCTCTTAAGGCCGCCATTGCGTTGCAAAGTCAGTCCACCAGCAATGTGTGCACCTTTGCTCAGTTCGGAGCACTGGCTGCCCTTGAAGGTTCGATGCTTTGCGTTGAAGAGATGGCAAAAAGTTTCTCGGCTCGCCGCGAACGGCTCACCCGCGGTTTACAGCAATTGCCGGGCCTGGTGCTAGTGCCACCAACTGGTGCGTTCTATGCCTTTCCAGATGTGAGTTCCCATGGCTTGGGATCATTAGATTTTTGCAATCAATTGCTGGATCAGGAAGGTTTAGCTCTTGTGCCCGGAGCTCCGTTTGGAGACGACAGGTGCGTAAGACTTTCCTGCGCTGTAAGTAGTGCAACAATTGATGATGGATTAGCTCGGCTTGGGAACTTTTTACGCAGGTTGCACAACTGAGCTCTTTGAGTTTTTACTACAGTTTAAAGATGTTTGTTTATCTGATCGCATTTGCATTTTTGCCTTTGCAATTACCTGCTATAGCAGAAACTAAGGCAGCCCAAAATCAGCAGATTCCTCATCAAGCTCAGCGGCCATCAGCTAATAAAATATTATTGCGTATCAGCGCAATTCCAGATCAAAATCCTGAAAAGCTCAACCGTTTATACGGATTGCTGTCTGATGAATTGCAGGAAAAGTTGGGAGTGCAAGTTAAATACATCCCGGTGATTGATTACAGCGCAGCAGTTACAGGTTTTCGCAATGGTGATCTTGATTTGGTTTGGTTTGGTGGCCTCACTGGAGTGCAGGCTAGATTGCAAACACCTGGAGCTAAAGTTTTAGCTCAACGGGATGTGGATGCTGCATTTCACTCTATATTTATTGGCAATGTGAATAGTTTCAAAGGAATAAAGCCAATTCGCGGTTTTAATGATCTTCAGCAATTCAAAGGTAAGCGTTTTACATTTGGCTCTGAGAGTTCTACCTCTGGCCGCTTGATGCCGCAATATTTTTTATCGAAAGGAGGAGTGAAAAATAGTGATTTTGCAGGCGGCGCTCCGGGTTTTAGCGGCAGCCATGATGCAACTATCGCCCTGGTGCAAAGCGGCGCCTACGAAGCTGGGGCTGTTAATGAACAGGTATGGCAAAGCAATCTAAAAAAAGGCACTGTTGATCGCACCCAGGTGCTGGCGCTTTGGCGTACCCCTCCCTATCCCGACTATCACTGGATTGCTCAGGGTGATTTAGATAAGCGCTTTGGCATTGGTTTTACAAAAAAATTACAAAAGGCTTTGATATCACTTAGGCCTTCGAATCAGCAGCAACAGCAGATCCTGGAACTCTTTGGCGCCCGTCAATTTGTTGTTGCTCCCGCTTCTCAATATGGCGAGATTGAATCGGTTGGTAGAAAACTAGGGAAAATTCGTTGATACTGGAACTAAAGGGAATTGTGGTGCCAGGGCGCCAGCGACCCCGTTTAAATAATTTGAACTTGCAGTTGAATCGTGGAGAACGGGTGGCTTTGCTCGGTGCTAGTGGCGCGGGTAAAAGCACCTTGCTTGCTGTTGCTAACGGCTTAATTAAACCCGCCTGCGGTGATGTTTATTGGAATGGCGAAAAGGCAAGTAGCGGTAAAAGACGGCAACGGCAGCAGGCCCGTATCGGCACCCTCTGGCAAGACCTGCGCTTAGTGGAGGAATTAAGTGTGCAACAAAGCCTGAATTGTGGCCGCCTAGCGGTTTGGCCTTGGCCTTTGGTGTTGCTGAATCTTTTTATGCCCCTTGAAACCAGGGCCTGCGCCAATGTGCTTAGTGAAGTGGAATTAGATCCTGTTTTATTGGCGGTGCCTGTAAAGCAACTATCAGGAGGGCAGCGGCAGCGGGTTGCCTTGGCTCGCTTGCTGCGTCAGGGGGCTGAATTGCTACTGGCAGATGAACCGCTAGCTCAGTTGGATCCCCCTTTAGCGGCCAGGTTATTGCAATTATTGTTGGAATTAGGTGCAGCCCCTCGCAGTTTATTGCTCAGTTTGCATCGCCCGGATTTAGTGCAAGGTTTTGATCGTGTGATCGGTTTACGTAATGGCGAACTGTTGTTTGATGGCAATCCCAAAAGCCTTAGCTCTGAACTAATTAATGATTTGTATGCGCAAACTTAGATTTAATGCAAGCTAAGTTCGCCCCAGTTTTTGGGCTGCTGCTGCCGGCGCTGGTTTTTTTACCACTGCTGGCGTTTATGCCATTTGAAATTCATGGTGGCGGCTGGGGCTTAATAGCAAATTTTTTTGGCGCAGCCCTGCGGCCAAGCCTCACACCAAGCCTTCTGGCAACGGCTTTCAGCGGCATCGCGATCACCCTTGCTGTGGCGCTTTGGTCTTGGTTGTTAAGCCTGCTAATCGGTATCGCGGCTGGTTTGTTGTCTGCCCCCACCGTTAGCCAAGCCTTTTTTGGGTGCCGCTGGCCAGCCGATTTGTTGCGTCGCGTTCTTGCCTTGCCACGTTCTTTGCATGAATTGCTGTGGGGCTTAATCCTGTTGCAGGGCCTTGGTTTGCAACCGGTGGTGGCGGTAATAGCGATTGCCATCCCCTATGGCGCTTTGGTGGCACGGGTGGTGTGTGATCAGTTGGAATCATTACCGCAAGAACCATTTCGGGCTTTACGGGTGGCTGGGGTGCCCAGCCCAGCCGCTTTGCTAACGGCCCTTGGCCCAAGCCTGTTGCCGGGAGTGCTTAGTTATGGCGGTTATCGCTTGGAATGCGCCCTGCGCTCGGCAACGTTGCTAGGTGTTTTTGGCTTGGGGGGCGTTGGGGCCGACTTGCGGCTTTCTTTGCAGTCTTTGCAATTTCATGAAGCCTGGACCAGTTTGTGGGCCCTTGCCCTTTTGATGTTTTTGCTAGAGCAAGGGATTGCCCTGTTGCGGCGCAGATGGTGGCAACCCGGAGCAGTTGTGGGGCAAAGGGGCCGGGAATTGCTGTTGCTGTTTGTGTTGCTGCTGCTGCTGTTATTTCCAGCGGCCCAATTGCTTGATTTGCAGTGGCAGGTGTTGCTGGGCCCTTGGCATTGGCCGATGGATCAGCAAATTTTTCAATGGCAGGCTTGGCAACAACCGTGGCCCAAGTTAGTGGGTAGTACGCTTTTACTTACTGTGATTGCTGCCTTAGCTGCATTTGCAGCCGCACCATTGCTGCTGCTGCTGTTTAGTCCATGGGCTTTGATGCAGCCATTGTTGAGGGGGCTGGGCTTAATTGCCAGGCTTTTGCCGCCGCCGTTAACGGCATTGCTTTTGTTATTTGTGTTTAAGCCAGGGCTATTGCCGGCGGCCCTTGCCTTGGCATTTCATAACGCTGGCATTCTCGGCAGGCTTTTTCTTGAGGGGCTGGAAGCTCAAGATCCTCGCCCTGAACAGGCCCTTTTGGTGGCGGGGGTTTCTAGCCGAAAGGCGTTGCTAATGGCTCGTTTTAATGGGCTTGCGGCTGGTTATTTGGCCTATGGCGCCTACCGCGCTGATGTAATTCTGCGGGAAACAGTGGTGGTGGGTTTGGTGGGGGCCGGTGGTTTAGGGGTGGTTTTGCTGGAAGCCCTCAGTTCATTTGCATGGGCTGATGTGTTGCCTGTGCTTGTTGTGTATGCGCTTCTTACCCTCATTGGTGAAGAATTAGCAACCCGTTATCGCAGTTTTCTTTTACATAAACACCCCCAAAAGGAGGGGGGTGCCCCCACCCGTTTGCAGCTTTTGGCAAAGCCCATGCTGGAGCGAGCTTGAAGGGGTCCAAATGCTTCTGCAGCCATGGCCCCTCGCCCAATTCGTTATTCCCCTTCCAGCCTTGAGGCGATGCATCGCGATTACGCCGATAGCCGTTGTATCCGTCTACGGAATCGCCTTGTTGAAGCACATTTGAACTTGGTGCGTCAGCAAGCGCAACGCCAGGCCCAGCGTTGCAGTCTTGGTTTTGATGATCTATTCCAAATCGGATGTATTGGTTTAGTGGCTGCGGTGCAAGGGTTTGAGCCGAGCAAGGGGCATGCATTTAGCACATATGCCGTGCCATTAATTCTTGGCAAGATGCGGCACCATCTGCGCGACCGGCATCAACCGATTCGTTGCTCCTGGCGGCTCCGTAATTTGATGGCAAAACAAGAACAGCTGCAACAACAAAGGCAGCACCAAGGCTTGCCAGCTCTTACCGATCCTGTTTTGGCCTTGCAGCTTGGTTGCACAGAAGAGCGTTTGGATCAGGCCCGGCGCTTGCACCATGCCTTGCAATGCACAAGCCTCGACGCACAAAGCCAAGATGCTGATGGCCAAAGTTCAGTAAGCCACGAACTGGTGGATTCCCGCCCATCTCCTGAGCAAAACTTACTGCTGCTGGAAATTGATGAAAAAATATCCGGCCTAGCACCTGTTGATCAGCGCCTTATTCGCGGCTGCTGGATTGATGGACGCTCGCAACGGGAATTAGCCCGCGAACTTCAACTCACCCCATGCCGCCTCTCGCGCCGCTTAAAGCGTTTGCAGCAACACTTGCAACAGCAACTCAGCGCAGCAGGGCCATGGCAAGCCCAGCCGCAATAACGGTTAGTAAGCCATTTACCCCTTCATTACTAAGCCACACAATGCGGGGTTGTAATTCAGCCCCGATCAAACTTTCCAGCAAACTTGCCACTAGCCCCACAGCGCTCAGTAACGCGATTTGCCCTGCTGGAATCAAACCTAAGCTCCAGCCGATGCAACAAAACAGCAGGGCACCAATAAGGCTGGCCGCTGTTCCCTCAATGCTTACGGCGCCATCGGTACCTGGAGGAACAGGGCGCCATCGGCTCAAGCTCAAGGTGGTTTTACCCCAACGTTTACCGATTTCACTGCCAAAAGTATCAGCGAGTTTGGCGGCAAAACTTGCAACAAAACCGCTCAGCAGCAACTGTTTTGGTGCTCCTGGCAGCAGGGTTGCCAGCGCCAGCACTAAGCCGGTGGCGGCAGATCCCCAAACATTTTCTGGCCCTCTTTTGCCGCCGCGGCCCTCTGCAATACCAAGGGCTTGTTTTTTTGCAAATCCCAGCTTTGTAACTGCGGAGCCAAACGCCAGATAAAGCACCACCGCCAGCCAGCCCCGCCAGCCGAGGCTTATTCCCAGCAAAGTGCCAAGCCCCCAGGCATGCCACCAGCCGGCTGGTGTTAATAGAGGTAAACGCCGCGCCAGCAAGATCAGAACAGCATTAATTACGGCGCTAAATAAGCCAGCAGTCATGGTGGTGATTCTCGTGAGCAGTTCAGGCGTACCATTAAAACTTGATTGCTGGATTGTGAGTGAATTCCCCGAGCCCTTTATTTCTTGCTGTGCGGGTGGGGGATGTGGTGGCGGTGGCACCTCCGCGTCAGCAACCTTTTCTAGCTCAGGTGATTTGCTGCGAAGGTGGCGCCCGCACCGCCGAGCCCTCCCTGCTTCAGGTGCTACGGGAAGACGATCTGGCCGTGCTCACAGTGAACGCGGATTGGGTGATCGATCTACTTGCAATTCGCAAAGATTAAGATTAGTTTGTGCTTAAATTAAGAAGTTGGTATTCAGTTGATCGGTCGGGTTGGAGTGCAGGGGGGCGAGCAATTCATATATCTCAAATATTCTGAGGGAACTCCCCTTGGTTGGTGGTACGAGCGGGTAGTGCCAAAGCCGTTGAGACGCCCCCTGGGGCGACGTAATTTTCGTCGCTTTCTTGGGCCCGATCTCAGCCAAGCCCATTGGCGTTATCGGGAAGTGGATGAGGAGGTGCAGCGGTTGCTGGAGTTGAGCACCGGTGCCCTGCAGTTGCGCAAACGGGAGGTGAGGTTGGTGGCCAGGGATTGCGCCCGTCAATTTCAGCAGCAGCACTTTGGCGGGGAGTTGTTAATTCCAGAAGAAAGTGATCTGGCCGAAATTTTGGTTAATGGTTTTCGTGCCCGAGGCTTGGTGCTTTCAAGCGACTATTTCCCGCTGGCGCATGAAACTTTTTTCACGCAATTGCATCAGCCATTAGATAAGCGAAAACGCCCGGGAGCACCTACCACCGTTGCGGGTTGGGTGCTTCAGAGGCGCCAGCGGGGTGTTTCTACTTCTGGAAGTGAATTGCAATGGCACCGTGAATTAAAGCGACTGCTTGATTTCAGTGCTGTGAGCCTGCCGGCTGCAGTTAGTGAAGGCGCAGCCTGGCGCTGGCGTAATCATCTTTTTGCTACTGCAAGCACCAGCACTGCCCAGCGACGTCTCACGGTGATTCGCGCTTTTTATGCCCAGGCCTATCGCCAGGGCATGGTGGCGTTGAATCCCTTTACAGCCCTAGAACCACTGCTATTGAGCCCACGGCCGGAGCCGAATCTTGATGCAGCATTTCTGCGCACCCTCGATAGAAATTGGCAACACGATCCCATCTATTTATTAGTGCGTGTAATGGGTTTGCGCACCCTCGAGGCCGCGGGGTTGAGGCCGATTGATTTGGGCTTAGAGAATGGGCAACCAGTGCTTTGGATTCGTAGTTGGGGATTGCAAGGGGAAGGCAGACCATGCCGGCCTGGGCAGGAACGTTGCTTGCCCTTACCTATGTATTTGCATCCCCTATGGGCACGCCTTAAGGGTTCGGCTGAAATTCCTTTATGGGCTGATCACGGGATAGATGGCATCCGCCGCTTTGCCAGGCGATGGGCGGCTGGCTTTAAACGCCAAAGCGATTGCAATGCTCAAGCTTTGCGGCGTTATCGCCAAAGCCAATGGCAATTGATGGGAGCTGATGGCCAGCAGTTGAATCGCTTGCTTGGCACTCTTTCGGCTTGCCACCAAGCTGAATGGCAAAAAAAGCATGGCTTGGAGCACTGGTTAGAAGCGGCCGCCGCTGAATTTGATGTTGCACAGCCATAAGTAAGCTGCAACTATGGGCTTTATGGCCTGATAATTAGGGTTGGTTGAGGGGATTCCATGGTGTTGAAAAAGTTTTTTGGCGGCATTGGTAAGCCATTTCTGGAGATTTCCAAGGCCCCCACTGTTCCTGTGGATGTGGCGCCAGTAAAAACCGCGCCTGTTGACGAACCTGCATCTGATCAAATTCCTGCATCTTTGGATTCCGCAGCGCCTGGTTTTAAAATTGGCCCTCCTTTACAAACACCAGTAAAGATCTCAAAGGAGCTAACACCGGTTCCCAAAAATCAAGCTGCTTCCAAAAATCAAGCTGAGCCCGTAGTTCCTGAAGTTAAAGTGCTTACTACGGCTCAATTACTGGCGGCGGAAAGGGCCGAAAATGAAGCGAACATAGTGGTTATTAGCAACGAAACTTTTGCTGATAAGTATCTAAATCCTGCCAATGCGCTGCCCCGGGCACGCCGTTTACCTGGGGCAGCTCTCGCTGGCTTTAAGGAGATGGCTGAAGGGATTCGCCGCTGAGTTGCAGCCGCTGATGTTGCATTAAGGCAAGGCCGCTGATTGCAGCGGTGGAGCAGCGCAAAACCGTGGGGCTGAGGCTCACAGCCTGCCATCCCGCAGCAGCGGCGAGCTCACGTTCAGTGCTGCTCCAACCACCCTCCGGTCCGCAGGCCAGCTGCCAATGGGTTGCGTTTATTGCATTTTCTCTTGTCAGTAACTTTTCTAAAGGGGGCGCCCCAGCTTCCCTGGTAACACCAATCCAGCGACACACCTCAACGGCAGCTGGTTTTGTTAATGCGGTAGCAGCATTTTGCAGACCCCCTAATTGTGGTAACCAGGCCCGTTCAGATTGTTCGGTTGCTTCTTTGATAATGCTGTTCCAGCGTTCTTGGCGTTGGCCGCCTGGCTCAAGTAGTGAATAATCGGCTTGCAGGGGATGAAGTTGATCCACTCCAAGTTCAGTTGCCATCCGTAACATCACCTCTAGATCACGGCGAAATAAACCAAAAAATAATTGCAGACATGGTTTTATTTGCGGAATCAACGTTTCTTTTTTAATTAGGTGAGCATTGCCATCAGGGCATAAATTTGCCTGATAGATAGTTCCATGGCCATCACAAATGTTGAAACCTGCCCCGCTTTTAAGCCGTAAAACCCTTTGCAAATAATGCAGTTCCCCAGGGCTAAGGGGTAGGGGTTTGTCAAAATCAAGCAAACGATTCGGGGAGATTATTAGCCGCCTTTGCTCCGCCATGATTTCGCCTCTATTACATATGTAATTTTGATTTAATTTTCAAAAAAGCGATCTTCACTTTCTTCTATTGGCCAATCTTCATTTGTACCACCGATCAATAATTCTTCGATTTGAAGTAAATCACGATCAAGGCATCTTAATGAATTAATCAACACATCAAGGGCAACCCCATCGCTGGTGCCGAGATCCAGCCATACCCGAGCCCATTCACTTTGATACTCAAATTCCCCCATGTTGTGCATAACAGCCAAAAGGGAGGTTTCTGCATCGTCGTTGTCGTAAGACATCCAACTCACATCTGCACCTTCTTCATGCACTTGGAGGTTTTCGGCATTGAAGGCACCGAGCCTGCCAAGGAAATACCAACTATTGAAGGTTTCCTCTAAGTATTGGCGTTCCCCCTGGCCTGGCACGTTTGGAAAACGCAACCAAAACCAGCAGTTGAAGGGATCGAAATCGCGAAAATTTACCTGCATAGAGCCAAGCTAGGCACCAGTGCACAAATGGACCAGGCATTGCTGGAACTTGAAGCGGTTTGCTATCACCCAGCCACCAGTGAAAAGCCAATCCTGGAGGGGCTCAATTTTCAATTGCGGCTGGGGGAACCCGCTTTGATGGCAGGCCGCAGTGGCAGCGGTAAAAGCAGTTTGCTGGATTTAATTGCCGGTTTAGCTAGCCCGCAGGCTGGCCAAATCCGCTGGGACGGCCACAGCACCAGCGCACGTCAAAGACGTTGGTTATGCGGTTTGGTGTTTCAATTTCCGGAACGACACTTTCTTGGCCTCAGCGTTGCCCAGGAATTACACATAGGGCACAGACGCCTGGCAACAGAAAAAATCGAAGCTGTATTAGCTCAAGTTGGTTTGGCTGGCATTTCATTGCAACAGGCTCCAGAACGCTTAAGCGGCGGGCAACAGCGCCGCTTGGCTATTGCGGTGCAATTGCTGCGAGATCCACCGATCCTGCTCCTTGATGAACCCACTGCAGGTTTGGATTGGTCGGTGCGTCAAGACCTTTTGGAGCTGCTTATTCCGATTAGCCGCGAACGCTTATTGCTGGTGGTTACCCATGAACCGGAGGCATTTAAAGGTTTGATGCAACACCATTGGCACTTGCACCAGGGGCGCTGTTTACGATCTAACGATTCGATGTTTGCCCATGCCTGACCAGTTGGTGCGTGCCACGGCAGCTGGAGGCGGTATCCGCCTAGTGGCCATAAACACAACGGTTACGGCCCGTTATGCCAGACGCCGCCATAACCTTTCCTATCTCACCAGCGCCTTGTTGGGGCGAGCGATGACGGCAGGCTTATTGCTTGCTAGCTCTATGAAAGTGGCCCATGGCCGGGTGAATCTACGCATCCAAGCCGATGGACCCTTGAAAGGCTTGATGGTGGATGCCGGCAGGGATGGCACGGTGAGGGGTCAGGTGGGCGTTCCGCAATTAGAGCTTGATCCAATTGGCGAACCAGCTCAATTTGATTTCAGCAAAGCTGTTGGAACCGGTTATCTACATGTTGTGCGCGATAAGGGCCAAGGACCTCCCTATAGCAGCACCGTAGAACTTGTTAGCGGATGTGTTGGTGAAGATATAGCGTCTTACTTATTACATTCTGAACAAACCCCATCTGCGGTATTTGTTGGTGAAACAATTGATCACACCGGCATACGAAGTGCTGGTGGGTTATTAGTGCAAATACTACCGAAAGCAGCAGAGGAGCCTGCTCTGGTGGCCTTATTGGAGGCCCGCTG
>VFLB01000271.1 GCA_009914645.1 Synechococcaceae bacterium Bin_79_3 | reverse complement strand
GACGGTTCAAAATCGATGAAACTAGTAATAAAACAAGGCCAATTCCCACAAAAAAAGCATCAAGGCGATGAAACCATTCAAGAAAAACTTGAAGATTCATCTGCCTACTGGGCAAAAGGCTGCCGTAGCAAAGAGGCCAATCGGGGCAGGCCAAACCGGCTTCCATCACCCTTGTGGCACCACCCACAACAACTAAAGCCACGAGGGCTACCACCAGCTGCCTGCACAACCGCAAGGGGTTTAAAGACGGCAATTCAAATGGGCTCAAGTTCAACCGGGTCGCGATGCCCCAGAGGGCTTGTTGCAAACGCTAGCGATCCCAAGCAGTGGAGAGCCTTAAGCAAGTATTGGGATCTTGCCTGCGTGAGGTTTTCAGCATTTAAAAGAAAACTTTCTTTTTCCAGTCCTTGTAGATGGGGGCAAACTGCATAGGGTTAATACTCAGCTTTTAAATAAAAGCGCCAATGCGCATTCCCTCTGCGATCATCACCTCTGTAGCAGGCATGCTTCTCGTGCTTGCCGGGTTTTGGGCCGCAAATTACTCAGATCTTTTACCGGAAAGTGCCAGCCTCAATGCCCCGGTATACGACGAATTATTCAAGGTATTACTGGCAATCGGCACAGTGCTGTTGCTTGGTATGACAGGGCTTGTGGTTTACAGCCTGGTGCGTTTTCGCCGGAAGGATGGCGACACCCTCGACGGACCTGCGATTGAGGGAAATCTTTCCCTTGAACTCTTTTGGACCGTAATTCCGGCAGTTGTGGTGCTGTTTATCGGCATCTATAGCTACGACATCTACGACCGGATGGGCGGCATGGCAGATCTAAACGGCCATGAAGCAATGCATCCAAATGAACAACTTGCTTCCGTTCGCACAAGCAGCCCAAAAGATAGTGAACGCATTTGGGGTGGAATCGCTCCCACCGGCAATGCCGATGTATTGCCGGTGGAAGTTACGGCCTTGCAATTTGCTTTTATATTCCATTACCCAAAACAAAACATCACCAGTGGGGAATTACACGTACCCACAGGGCAAATGGTGGAATTACGCATGAAAGCAAATGATGTAATTCATGCTTTTTGGGTACCTCAATTTCGTATCAAGCAAGACATAATCCCCGGACAAACCACAATGCTTAGTTTCACTGCAACTAAAGCGGGCGATTATCCAATAGTTTGCGCTGAATTATGCGGCCCATACCACGGCGGAATGCGATCCCACGTGGTGGTGCAAGACCCCGGCGGCTTTGATGCCTGGATTGAAAAAAATTCTCCCCCCACACTTTCATGACAATCGCTCTACCCCCTCTGCAGAGCCCGGAGGCCCACGAAAGCCTTCAACCCAAAAATTGGCTGCGCTACTTCAGTTTTAGCCTTGATCATAAAGTTATCGGTCTTCAATATATTGTTTGCGGCTTTCTTTTCTATTTTGTTGGTGGCGCCCTCGCCGGGGTGATCAGGACAGAACTAGCAACACCGATATCTGATTTCGTTAGCAGGGAAACCTATAACCAAGTGCTTACTTTGCACGGCACTATTATGATATTTCTATGGATCGTGCCAGTTGTTAATGGTGGTTTTGGTAATTATCTAATTCCTTTTTATGTGGGCGCCCGTGATATGGCCTTTCCACGCCTAAATGCCGTTGCATTTTGGATGATTCCCCCTGCGGGCTTATTACTTATTAGTAGTTATTTTATTGGCGGGGCGGCACAATCTGGCTGGACAGCCTACCCACCCCTAAGCCTCACAACCCCAGCAATGGGACAAATCATATGGATCGTGAGCGTTTTACTACTCGGCGGAAGCTCAATCTTTGGTGGCATTAATTTCATTGCCACGATATTAAAATTTCGTCAGCCAGGCTTAAAATTAATGCAACTGCCTATGTATTGCTGGGCGATGCTAGGTACCAGTATTTTAGTTGTGTTATCAACCCCTGTACTTGCTGGCACTTTAATACTTTTAAGCATGGATATTGTTGCCCATACAGGGTTTTTTAATCCATCTCAAGGTGGCAATGTAGTTGTATATCAACATTTATTTTGGTTTTATTCTCATCCCGCTGTTTATATAATGGTTTTACCAGCATTTGGTTTGGTGAGTGAAATTCTCCCAATTCATGCTCGAAAACCACTATTTGGATACGTCACAATGGTGTATTCAATTCTTGCAATTGTAGTGCTTGGATTGGTTGTGTGGGCTCACCATATGTTTACAAGTGGTACTCCGCCCTGGATGAGATTGTTTTTCACAATCGCCACCGCTTTTATTGCAGTGCCAACCGGGATTAAATTCTTCAACTGGATCGCCACCATTTGGCAAGGCCGAATTGCTCTGAATAGCGCGATGTTGTTTTCATGCGCCTTTATTCTTCAATTTGTATTCGGTGGCATCACTGGAGTAGCTCTTGCCCAGGTGCCATTCGATGTGCATGTGCATGATACTTATTTTGTTGTTGCGCATTTTCACTACATTGTTTACGGAGGCACAGTATTTGTGATATTTGCATCAATTTATCATTGGTATCCAAAATTCACTGGTCGCATGCATAATGAACATCTAGGTAGGTTGCACTTAGTTTTAACTGTTATCGGCTTCAATCTTTGTTTTGGCCCTCAGCATTGGCTTGGCTTAAATGGTATGCCAAGGCGTGTAGCTGAATATGATCCACAATTTACTTTTATGAACCAACTCAGCAGCGTTGGAGCTTTATTAATGGCGATTAGCACTATTCCTTTCTTAATTAATGTAATTGGCAGTATTTGGTGGGGCTCTGAAGCTGGGGATAATCCGTGGCGTGCCCTAACGCCCGAATGGCTTACAAGCTCTCCTCCGCCCGTTGAGAACTGGAAAGGAGCTGCCCCATTGGTACATGAACCCTATGGTTATGGCACCGAGCCTGGGCTTGTTGATTTAAAAGTGGCCACCGGTAGTGATCTTTGGAGGAATTCCTAATGACAAGCACCCGCCCAGCTGTAGCAATCGCCAGCACCGAAATTGAGCAGGCAGCAAACGATCACAACTCAAGCCACGCAGAACACCCGGATCTCCGCATGTTTGGCTTGGCTACTTTTTTAGTAGCCGACGGCATGACCTTCGCCGGTTTTTTTGCTGCTTACCTCACGTTCCGCGCTGTTAATCCATTACCTGAAGGTGCAATTTATGAGCTTGAACTGCTCCTGCCCACCATTAACACCGCCGTTTTAATCGCCAGCAGCTTCACCTTTCATCGGGCCACTAAGGAATT
>VFLB01000080.1 GCA_009914645.1 Synechococcaceae bacterium Bin_79_3 | reverse complement strand
TTGTAACCAAGCAGAGCTGCTTTCTTCTGGCGTAATTGCAGAATTTTAGTTACTAATATCTGATTATTGTTTGGTTCAAGAGATGCTCTTGTGATGAAAGCTTTATATAGTTGTTCCCTCAGCTGTCTCGATTCACTGAATTGCATGAAGGGGCCGTAGCGAGGCTGATCCAGGCCCAGTAACCAAGGCCCTTTTTCGGCACATGCTTTTGGATGATCTTTCTGTTGTGCTGCATGGGCCAGAAGCTGGCGCAAACTCTGCGGACATCCCGCCATTTGAACCTCTTCTGTGATCAAAAGATTCCAATCTGCGGTGGCATCGAGCACGTTGTTGCTAAAGCTGGTAGCAAGGGCGCTCAACTCTTCACTGAGCTGGTTGAAAATTGGCTGATCTTCCACAGATAAACCAACACCTCGTAAGCGCATGGCAAGAAGCTCAGCCTGCAGGATGCGGTTTTGGCATTTTCCCAAGCCAGCTGCCTGCGATTCAAGGGCCTCTAAAGCTTCGTAAATCGGTTTGGATTGAGAAATTTTGCTAGTAAATTTCACAACTGCTGCTTGTTGTTTTTGGTGCGCCTCCCTTAGCTCAGGGTTATTGCAAACTCCTAATAAATGATTAACAACGCCCCAGCTCCATCTGAGCCGTTCACCTATCTGCTGCAATGGTTGAAGCAGTTCATCCCATTGGGGCGGAATGCCAAGTTTTGCTTGGCTGCAAAGGCTGTGTTCAATTGTTTCCAGGTCTTTTTCAAGCTGATTCAGCAGATCGGGTATTGCCTGATTAACTGCCTCGCCATTAATGACACTGAATTGAGGTATGCCAACTCCTTTGAGTAGTTCTTCGTAGGGTGATAAAGCTTCAGGCATCGATTAACCAATTGCAGGAAGCATTTCTAGTACAGCAATTAAGGTGCTGTGGATTTGAGCAGCGACCGTATCGGTGGTGGCGTCATAGATGCCACTGGCAAGACGGGGCCAAAATCCAATCATTAAAGTTGGCACCACAAGCACAAGTGCGATAGTTAATTCCCTGGGATTCATATCTCCTAATGTTGCAAGGGCTGGTATACGCGGGCCAAAGAATACTCTCCTGCACATACTTAGTAAGTACATAGGCGTTAGAATTAAACCGACGGCAGCTAATATTATAGTTATAACCCTAAAGCCAATCGTAAAACTTTCATTGCTGGTGATTCCAAGAAATACGGTGATTTCACTTACGAAACCACTCATTCCAGGGAGTGCTAATGAAGCAAGGCAAGTTATAACAAACAT
>VFLB01000110.1 GCA_009914645.1 Synechococcaceae bacterium Bin_79_3 | reverse complement strand
TGGCGGAGATGGCGGCCTTGCTGGTGCTGCAAAAAAAGTGGGAGGCCTACTGCTCGGAGGTCGCGGAAAGCTAACCAGCGCCGCCTGCCGGCAGAAGGTGATTGAGCTGCTTGCTGAGGCCAAGGCTGCAGGCGCCGGCCTTGTGCGTGCCTGCAATGTGACCTGTATCTGCCTGCGCACCCTTAAACGTTGGCGGCGTGAATTTAAAGCTGCTGGCAATGGCGTTGATCGCCGTAAAGGTAGTAGCCGCCATGTAAGCCATCGCTTAAGCGTTGAGGAAGGCCAAAGGATCTTGCTCACCTGCAACGAGCCCCAGTACGCCTCCTTGCCACCAGGCCAGATCGTTCCTGATCTAGCTGATCAAGGCATCTATATAGGTTCTGAACGCAGTTTCTATCGGGTTTTACATGCCAATAGCCAGCTACACCGCCGCGGTAGGGCGCGATTACCACAAGAACCAAGGCCGGTGCCTCGGCTTAGGGCTACAGGCCCAAACCAGGTATGGAGTTGGGATATTTCCTATCTACCAACCAGCGTTAAAGGGATCTGGCTTTACCTCTACCTAGTGGTTGATATTTGGAGCAGAAAGGTTGTGGCTTGGGATGTGGAGCAATCTGAATCAGCTGAATTAGCAGCTCAGCTGGTGAGTAGGGCCTGCCTCAAGGAACGCGTCAGCCGACGCCGCAAGCAGCCGCTCATCCTCCATGCCGATAACGGATCATCAATGCGTGCTGCGACGCTGGAGGTGCGTTTAGAAGAGCTGGGTGTGCTCAGATCCTTCTCTAGACCAAGGGTGAGCAACGACAATCCTTATTCCGAATCGTTATTCCGGACCATTAAATACCGGCCGAACTATCCCAACCGGCCATTCCGCAGCAAAGAAGAAGCCTGCCAATGGGTTTCCTCTTTTGTTGATTGGTATAACCAGCAACACCGTCATAGCGGCATCAAATTTGTTACGCCTCAGCAAAGGCATTGCGGTGAGGCGATAGAGATCTGCCGCCAGCGAAACCATGTTTATGAACAGGCACGCCTGGCAAATCCAAAACGCTGGAGCAGATCAATTCGTTGCTGGAAACAACCTGATTTGGTATGGATTAATGAACCATTAGAAGCCCAGCAAACAAGCCTCCAAGTAGCCTTGGTTAAGGAGGCATAAAACGCTTCCAAAGGGTGACATCTTTCCTGGCAGCTACCGATGCTTCTAGAGTCCAGGCAATATCACCCCAGAATGTTGCTCGTTCCTGCTCGACACTGGTCCGTAAAGCAGCGACTTCGTCGAGCTTCAAGGGTTGGTGTTTGCAAAGCTCAATGACTAAGTCTTCCGCTAAGGGGCCATGGCTGTCGCCATCCGAGGCAATGTGACGCTCGAGGTACCAGAGCAGGATTGGTGCATGCAGGGAGGCCACCACCAATTGATCACGTAACTCCCTGAACAGACCGGATACGAGTTGCTCCCGTCCGTAGCAGAAAGCTGCTGCAAGCAGGTGAGCCTTGGCGGACCTGATAACCCCTGGGTGGCAGCCATGAAGCGTTGTGATGGCCGTGGGATCGCCGGGTGTGTCAGTGCGACCTCCAACCCATCACTGGTAACAAATTGGAGTACCGCTTTTATAGGAGCCGTGTCAGCGCCGACCTCCTCCATAGCCAGAAGATAAATTTCAAAGTGACTGAGATGACACTGGCCACCTAGTTGAACCGGCAGACAGTCGCATTCTTCTTCCGCAATCAGCTGATTGATCAACCCGGCGGCACGCGATGCGGCGAGGGCTGCCATGGAGACCCCGAGGGAGCCAGCTGCTGCTGAAGAGCTTTCAGCAGCAACATGAAATCCCAAACGGCA
>VFLB01000161.1 GCA_009914645.1 Synechococcaceae bacterium Bin_79_3 | reverse complement strand
TCTCAAAAATGCTTCTGCACCTTCAAAAACGCGACAGAAGAGTCGGTTCCTTAAGCTTTTCGGTTGTCCAGGTGCGTCGCCTTTCGACGACTTGTGAACCGTATCACAGGACCTAGAAAACTAGGGGCCCGGAACTGCGCACCAATGAATCATATCCAACGGCTAGCGGCTGTCAACTGCAAAGTGACAAATTGGTGGAAATGGGCCAGTTTCCAGCCAAAACAGACATCTGTGGCGTTCTGAGAAGCAGATTTAAATAATTTCTGCATTGCCCATGGGGCAATAACTCGCCATAAATGGTTGAGCTTGTTTGGATTGGTTCAGTGAAATTCTTTTGTTGCTTCGACCAAGAAGGCGCCTTGATCGCCCGCTGCCAAACCATGGCAGACGTGGAGGTACTAAAAAGCCTCGGGCGCCCGATAGTAAAAGTTGTTGAGATGGAGCCTGGAGAGGCCATTGTGTGCCGCGTAACCGACACCCCGGCCTCTTTTAACGAAGATTATTAAGCAAGCCTTAATCGTCGTAGATACGGCATTCAGCTGCATCTGGATTGGTATCGCAATACATCTCCAGTGATGTGGGGTCGTGATCATCTTCAGGGTGGTGATCTTTGAATTCCTTCAGAGATTCCAGCTCTTCCTCCAAGTGCCGCACCATTCCCTCGTCGCCCTTGGCGCGAGCTTCGGCGATCTTGTCTTGGTCTTTGGCGATGTGCTCGTCGATGGACTTCATGATTTGGTTGGTCCTCAGCAGATTCAAGATTATCTACTTGTTCCCTTCCTGGGGCATTTCTGCAGTGCAAAGAAGCAATTCGCTGTGCGCAAGCCCACACAAGCTGCCCTTCGGGGTGGCCGAATCCCATAGCTCTTGTTGTGAATGGTAGAAACATCGATGCTGCCCATGCTCAAGGTGCTGATTCCCCTGGAAGAAGGAGGGGAGACAAGAGTGGCTGGCAGCCCAGACACTGTGAAGAGTTTGAGTAAGCGTCAGCTGTTGTGCACAGTTGAAAAGGGCGCCGGTATTGCCTCCGGATTTTCAGACGAAAGTTATGTTTCTGCTGGTGCCCAGTTGGTTTCCCCAAAAGAAAGCTCTGTTTGGGCCGAAACCAACCTGCTGCTCACAGTTGGCCCCATAACCAACGCTCAACCCAAACTTGCAGCTGGTTCATTGGTTGTTGGTCAGCTGGCACCTCACGGCAATGCCAACCTGCTGCAGTTGCTTCAGCAGCAGCAACTGTCTGCCATTTCCCTGGAACTGCTGCCCCGCATCAGCAGGGCTCAAAGCATGGACGTGCTCTCTTCTCAAGCGAATATCGCTGGATATAAAGCGGTGTTACTTGCGGCGGCTGCCCTTGATCGATACATGCCGATGCTCATGACTGCCGCCGGCACGGTGCAACCAGCCAAAGTGCTGGTAATCGGCGCCGGCGTAGCAGGTCTGCAAGCTGTCGCCACCGCCCGTCGTCTTGGTGCCGTGGTGAAAGTTAGTGATGTGAGGCCCGCCGCCAGGGAACAGGTGGAATCTCTTGGTGCCAGATTTATTGAGCCCCCGGTGCAAGGCGTACCCGGCGAACAAGGGGGCTACGCGAAAGAGGCAACCGCCACTTTTTTAGAAGCTCAACGCCAGGGCCTAGCCGAACAACTTGGCGATATCGATATGGTTATTTGTACTGCTCAAGTGCCTGGAAGGCCCGCGCCTTTGTTGCTCACAAAGGAGATCACTGAATTGCTGCGTCCGGGGGCAGTTGTTGTAGACCTTGCCGTGGCCCAGGGGGGCAATTGTGAGCTGAGCCAAGTTGGTGAAACCATTAATCACAACGGCGTTGTGGTGATTGGTGCTGATCGCTTGCCAGCCTCAGTGCCTCACCACGCCAGCAGCCTCTATGCCCGCAATGTGGCAGCACTGCTTGAAGTGCTGATTTCAAAATCTGGAGAAATGAAGCTTGATCCAGAAGACCCTCTCCTGGATCCCTGTTTAGTGAGCTTGGAAGGGGTATTGCGCCGCACTGATTTAGTACCTGATTGGAGCCTCGGCGAAGGAGTAAAGCCATGAACACCGCACTTTCACTAAATGAGGCCCTCTGGGTATTGCTACTCGGCAGCCTCTTAGGCCTTGAATTAATCGGCAAAGTGCCCCCTACTTTGCATACGCCTTTGATGAGTGGAGCAAATGCCATTAGCGGCATCACTCTGCTCGCTTCAATCGTGCTAATCGCTCAAGCTCCAACCCCTTTGCTGCAGGCGATGGGGGCCCTAAGCCTCGGGTTTGCACTATTCAATGTGGTTGGTGGCTTCCTTGTTACCGACCGAATGCTTGCCATGTTCCGCCGCCGCAACGACCAATGATCAGCACCGAATCCTTCAGCAATTTGAGCTGGTTGCCCTTCACCCATGCTCCCCTCGATCTAGTGGCAGTGTTGCTACTAGCCCTAGGCATTAAGGGGCTGGGCAAGGTGCGCTCAGCTCGAACCGCCAATCGCCTTGCCGCCCTTGCCTTAGCCATTGCAGTGCTTGGATTGCTGCTTCAGCAGGGCTTGCAGGGTTGGCCTTGGCTGCT
>VFLB01000046.1 GCA_009914645.1 Synechococcaceae bacterium Bin_79_3 | reverse complement strand
TCAGTTATTAATGGGTGCGGAAGCTTATGCCTTGCCTGCCAACATACTTGGCTCAATGCCAGCGGTATTAGCCATAGGCCATGGTCTTCAAATCCGCACGGTGCAGCTATTACTATTGATAGTTGGTGGCGTTACAATGCTTATATTAAATATCTGGCTAAACCAAAGCCTTGGCGGAAAAGCTTTACAAGCGGTGGCAGAAGATATCACCACCGCAAGATTACTTGGCATTAATAGTGGTGTGATGATTCAATTAGCTTTCGCAATTGCTAGTTTTCTTTCTGGATTATCTGGTGGTTTAGTAGCACTCAGCGTTAATATTGGCGGGCCTTATTTTGGGATTGGCTATGGCTTAAAGGGTTTGGGAGTTTTAGTGCTTGGCGGATTAGGTAGTGTGCCGGGTGCAATGCTTGGTGGATTGATTATTGGTATTACCGAAGCATTTGTTCCAACAAAACTATCAGCTTATAAAGATGCTTTTGCCTTTGCCTTTCTTTTTTTGGTGCTTATCATTAGGCCTCAAGGCTTATTTGGCAAACCACCAGTAGAAAAGGTGTAAATAAAATGTTTGATATTTCCCTGTTTGTGTTAATGCTCCTAGGCGCCATACTTGCATTAGCTGTATATCTCCCGATGCGTGCCGGGCAACTATCGCTCGCAACTCCAGGCTTCTACACAATCGGTGGAACTGTAGCTGCGTTGTTATCAACTACAGTTCCAGAATTAGGGGGGAGTGAACAAATCTATCCGCTTGCTTCAGTATTTCTTGAATTAATGCTAGCAATTCCTTTAGTTGCATTATTAGCCTTCTTGATTGGCAAACCAGTATTAAAATTAAAGGGTATTTATTTAGCAATCGCAACTATCGCGCTGGTTGAAATTCTTAGGGTGGTGCTATTAAGCAGCCCTTGGTTTGGTGCTGCTGTAGGAATATTTGCAATCCCCCAACCTTTTGAAGGTCCGGAAGGATACGCAGCAGCATTTGCCGTGCTGCTAGGAATAACAGCCTGGGGCTGCCAACGGCTAGAAACAGAACCATTAGGAAGGGAGATGGCTGCAATAAGAAATGATGAATTAGCAGCCCGTTGTATGGGCGTTCATAGTGAACGAGTTAAATTAATTGCTTTTGTACTTAGTGCAATTATTGCGGCAGCAGCCGGTGTATTAGCGGCCCATTATTTCAACAGCTGGAGTGCAAGACAGGCAAGCTTTGATGCCAGTATTACAACATTAGCCTTTGTAGTGCTAGGTGGTAGCCGCACCTGGCTAGGGCCGGTAATTGGTGGATTAGTGCTCACCGCACTGCCGGAATTATTACGGCCAATTGGTGATCTACGCCTGATTGTATTTGGCTTGGTGATCTTATTGGGCCCGATATTTATCCCACAAGGGCTAATCCAGCAAAAAAGATCATGATCGGTTCAATCTCGCTGGAACTAAATGGCCTAAACGTACGTTTTGGTGGTCTGCAGGCTCTTGATCAGCTGAGTTTTTCTTTGCAGCAAGGCGAAATCTTTGGCTTAATTGGCCCAAATGGTGCAGGCAAAACAACGCTTTTTAATGTGATCACTGGGCTCACTGCTGCAACTAGCGGCGAAGTGCGCTGGCAAGGCAAAACAACGGCAGGGCTTAGGCCAGATCAGTTATGTAATTTAGGCATAGCCCGCACCTTTCAAAACATAAGGGTATTTAGCGATCTGAGTTGTATCGATAATTTGCAAATAGCCATGGGCTGCAACGATCGACGCGCTGCATTGGAATTGCTGGGTATTGTGGAGCTGCAGGAAAAGGGCACACATTTAGCCGGATCATTGGCCTACGGAGAGCAAAGAAGATTGGAATTAGTGCGGGCGCTAGCAACAAAGCCGCAATTACTACTGCTGGATGAACCCGCGGCGGGTATGAACCCTGTAGAGAAGCAAAAGTTACAACTTCTCCTTAATACAATCCGCAAACAATTTCAACTTACAATATTGATCATTGAGCATCATGTGCCTTTAATGATGAAATTGTGCGATCGCCTAGCGGTGTTAAATTTTGGTCGCTGCATTGCCATTGGTAGCCCGCAAGAGGTGCAAGAAGATCCACTTGTAATTGAGGCCTACCTAGGCAGGGGCGCTTAAAACTTCAGGATGACGAAACCCTTATTAGAACTAAAGCAGCTGGGCGTGCGCTACGGCCAACTCTGGGGGGTGCGGCAGCTAAACCTAGAGGTGGGAGCTGGGGAATGCGTGGCATTACTTGGGGCAAATGGAGCAGGGAAAAGCAGCACCTTAAAAGCAATCTCAAAGTTGCTGCCAACAATGGAAGGGAAGATCCTCTGGAGCGGCAATTGTTTAGCTCGTTGCAACACAGAACGCAGCGTTAAATTAGGTATTAGCCATTGCCCAGAAGGAAGGCGGGTGTTAGCGCAGCAAACAGTGCTAGCCAATCTGCAATTAGGCGCTTGGATAAGGAAAAATAAAACTGAGATTCGTGCTGATTTAGAATATTGTTATGAACTATTTCCGCGCCTTGCTGAACGACGCCTACAGTTAGCAGGAAGCCTGAGCGGCGGAGAGCAACAGATGCTAGCAATTGCTAGATCATTAATGGCAAAACCTAAGTTATTGCTTTTAGATGAACCGAGCCTAGGTTTAGCGCCAATATTAGTAGAAGAGCTTATGCAATGCTTAGCCAAGCTAAACAAGACAGGACTAAGTATGTTATTAGTGGAGCAAAATATATATGCAGCACTAGCAATCGCCCAACGCGGCTATGTGCTGGAAGCAGGCGAATTGGTATTAGAAGGAAATGCATCAGATCTATATCAAAATGAAAACCTACGGCGTTCCTACCTTGGCGATAAGCTATAAATTTTATTTGAATTCCCATTAAAATCACCCAAATGACTTTATACACAAGGCGTTCACTATTAGCCATAGCAGCTGCAGGTGTTGGCAATTTATTACTGCCAAAAGCCCTGATTGCAACTAATGCAGGGAATCTGCTAAGGCCTGATTTAAAGCTTGGCTTATTTAGCGATATTAACAGTAGTTATGGTTCAACAAGCTATATCCCAGCTGTAAAAGAAGGCATCGATTTAATACTTTCAAAAAAACCAGATCAAGTAATCTGCGCTGGCGATATGATCGCAGCGCAGAAAATAGGCCTTAGCCCAGCGCAATTAGATGCGATGTGGGATAGCTTTAACCGCCAGGTATTAAAACCGATACAAACCGCTGGTGTGCCATTTATTTTTAGCTTAGGCAACCATGATGCTTCCTCAAGCAAAGCAACAAGTGGGTATCAATTTGAGGCAGATCGCGCTGCTGCAATCAGGTTTTGGCAGCCTCAAAGAGATAAGTTAGGGCTCAAATACATTGATTCGAATGGATTTCCCTTTTATTACACAGCTTTAGTAAATGATATTTTTTGGGTGATCTGGGATGCATCCAGCGCTCAGATATCAGCTCAACAACAGAATTGGGTTCGCGAACAACTTGCCAGCCCAATTGCTAGAAAAGCTAAATTACGAATCGCTCTTGGCCATTTACCCCTCAGGGGTATCAGCCGCGGCCGAGATCAACCAGGCGAGGTACTAAACCAAGCAAATCAACTACAACAAATACTTGAAGATGGTGATATTCATGCCTATATAAGCGGCCATCAACATGCTTACTATCCAGCCCGTTTAGGTAAGTTAGATTTAATTCAGCTGGGGGCAGCAGGTAGTGGCCCGCGTCAACTACTAATTAGCAACCAACCCCCTCGCCAAAGTATTACATTTCTTGATATTTATTGGCAGCAAAGGGAAATAGTAGAAAGCAGCTATCAATT
>VFLB01000214.1 GCA_009914645.1 Synechococcaceae bacterium Bin_79_3 | reverse complement strand
CTCCGCACTTTTGCAGGGATGCTTAGCGCAAGCCATTGGCGTGAATTACCGCCATCACTGCAAGCAGTTGTTAGTGATGTTGACGGGCTTGGTACTGATCTAGGTGTATTTCTTGAACGCGCTGATTTACTGGTCACGCCGCCACAGCATTTATGGCCTAGTGCTGGTGATTACGCGCAAGCATTACGCCAAGGCGATCGTGCCTCATTACCAAAGCTGCAACTAATCGAACGTGCTGATCTATAGATTTCCCTGCTCAGGGCTGTTTGATCGTTTGCGCTAAAGAAGCTTTCACCAAGCGGGCGCCGATGATTAGAAAGCCAAGGGCTGCCGCCAATTGCAGCAGTTCTGTGGGCACAATTTCAGCTAATCCGCCACCTAGAAGTGCCCCCAAGAAACTTGCCAGCACAAGAGCGGAAGCGCTGCCAAGGAATACAAACAAAGGCCTATTGCTAGTGCCGCTAATTGCAACGGTTGCCAGCTGGGTTTTATCGCCCAATTCCGCTAAAAAAACCGTTGTGAATGTGGAGCCAAGCAAAAGCAAATCGGGGGAAATAATCATGAAGTTGAGAGCCATCAAGTTGAAAGAGATGAGCTTGAAAGAAATGAACTCAACACTTCAAAACCCAGCAGTCCGCCAAGTATCAACATCAACACGCCAGCTATTAATTCCAGCCGCTGGGGTGAAATAAAAGCTGCCAACCAACGCCCCAGCAACACTCCCACCAAACTTGACGCGATAAGAGCTAAAGCCGAGCCAAGAAATACCAATAAAGGTCTTCCCGATTGAGCTGAGAGCAGCAGAGTGGCCAGTTGGGTTTTATCCCCTAACTCCGCAAGAAAAACCGTTACGAAGGTGCTCGTAAAAATCGCACCTGCCGCAGGGGCATTGCTATTTGGTTTTAATTGCCCGGTCAAAGCGCTTGCGTTCAAGGCTTTTACCACCGTATTCCACGCGGATCTGCGCTTGGCAACATTCAATCGCGAAACTGTTTTGCTCCTCTAAGGGAACATCAAACAAATTGGCTAACTGATCCACACGGCAAAAGTCTGGCCGATCGGCATAAATCCTGCAGCGGCGAGCACCAGTATCGAAATGAATGCACCAACCATCACTACCCACCATTTCCAAATAGGTGTGCTTTTGAGCTGGAGATAACGCTGCCAATGCTTCAGGGCGCTGGTTCGGATCTAAACGGCAGCAGGCGCCGCAATTACTAATGCAAGTCCAGCTGTAACAAGCGGTCACGGTATTAACCTGAAAAGAATAGGAAAGGCATGGGCGCCCCTTAAGCTGAATGAATTAATAGCTGCGCGAATTGCAATGGGCATTGATTTCCACTTGATCGCCAATTTCGGTGCCTTAGCGCTGATCACTTTGGCTGGCCCTGCTGTGATCTTCATCCTCTTCTATCGTCGCGGCGCCCTTTAAATAGTTTTCCCCTAAACGGGCTTCGAATAATGCAGTTAAGGCGTGATAAACCGGCTGCGGCTGCAAACTGCGGCTAATCATCGCCGCCAAGGCACTGGCAAGTATTAAACCAAGCTGAAGCTGTTGATCGCCGCAGAGCCTCATCGCAAAAAGAATAGAAAACAAAGGCAACTGAGTTGCACCAGCAAGGCCGGCCCCCATGCCGATAGCCATGCCGAGAAGCGGATCTTGTTGACCCAGCAGCGGCATCAAAATGCTTCCGGCCACTCCGCCAATCGCCAAGGCTGGATCGATCAAACCCCCAGGTATTCCCACCCCAAGAGCCAATACTGGCCCCAATAATCGCCCCAGCAGTGTGCTGATCCCTTGCAGATTGTTGATGCTGCCACCCCGACTCACTAAATCCAGCAACACAGCAGATCCATCGCCATAGGCCCTGCCACCGCTGATGGCTGCCAATAAAACGAGCGCACCTCCCAATAACAAACCCACCCTTAGGGGTTTTAGTAGGGCGATGGGCTGCAACAGTTTTGTTGCCCGCAGCACCATTCCACTAAAAAGTGCCCCAAGTAATCCCCCCATTAGCCCTAAGGGAAGCCCAAAGCTGATCTGTTTCCATTGATCAAGATTGCCTGGAATGATCCCGTAAGCAAACATGGCTTCTCCACCACCGGCAGCCACAAGGGCAGCAGGTAGAACTATTGCAAGCCCGGCCCAAAGCAAGGGCATATTCCAGCGCTGCATCAGATCTTCAGCGGCAAACACAACACCCACTAAGGGGCTATTGAAACCGGCTGCAAGGCCGGCACCACCCGCAGCGGCATAGAGCAGTGGGGCGCTCAATTGAGCCAGGGGAGCCCTCAAGTACCTGCGCAGTAACCACACCAAAGTTGCACCGATAAATACAACTGGCCCCTCCCTACCGAGGGGGAACAAGCAAAAACTGGCAAGGCTCCAAAGGCCGCAACGCATCAAAAGCGGGCCAATTTTTAGAAAATCAGCGCTCCGCTCTGGCTCTTCAATACAAAGTGCCACCTGTGGAATTCCAGAACCCATGCCGGCTCGCCAAACACCACGCTGCAAAAAACAAAGCGAAGGCATTGCTGCAAGTGGCAACCAAATGCGCCAACCAAGGCCTTGATCAAAAGCAGTTATCAATTGATCGTCTGCCCATTGATCAATCCAATTCAGGGGAAGACAAGCAAAACCGATTAAGAAACCGAGAAGCAGCATTGGCCACAGCAAGAGCCACCAGTGGCGCGGCGACATGGGAGCGGTTGCGTTGATCATTAAGCAACTAAACCCAAGGCCTGGGCTGCCTCTTGCACAATCGCAAGAGTATGGGGGTGAAGATTTTGAACATGGTGATCATGCGCCAGCCAAGGCACCCGTAATTCTTCGCCGGCTGGGTTGCGGATCAATAAATCAGAACCTTGTTTTTCGCATTGATAACGGCGTTTGCCCCTCATCAAAACAACTGTTTGCGCTGCGCTTGGTCGCAGGGCTTCCACTTCTAATTGGAGGCGGGGTTGCCCTTGCCAATGGTCTTGCCGCAACCTGAAGGCAAGATCAAGAAAACGAGCGCTGGGTTCAGGGCCCGTCCAACGCCAGGCCATAGCCGTAAGTGTGCTGCTGCCTTCAGCTGCTAACTCAAGGCAGAGATGGCCACCACGCAGTAAGCGCAAACGCTTCACCTCGCAATGCCGCGCCCAAAAAAGCGGGGTGGGATTCCCCACACCAAATGGTTCAAGCCGCTGCAGTTGATGCAAAAAATCAGCATCAATACGCTCTAAAGGCAATAAAGCCTCTGGTGCCACCAGAAGAGCGCTGGAGCGGCCCTCAAGCCACTGGGCTGCAAGCTCTGAAAGTTTTTCCTGCAGGGGGGCCACCTGATGGGCCAATACTGTGAATCCACCAGCGGCTGGATGGCCTCCAAATCGCTCCAACAGATGGGCGCAGGCCTGCAGCGCTTGATCAACAGCAAAACCTTGGGGGGCCCGCACAGAAGCGCGCAACCTGCCATTACCTTCGCCCGCAAGCATTGCCACAGGCAAACCCCAACGTTCCACTAAACGGGCCGCCACGATACCAATTACACCGTGATGCCAGTGGTTTTGCGCTAGCAGCAAAAAAGCAGGTCGCTGGGGCCCGTCGGCCTCCACTAAGGCATTGGCCTCAGCTTCAATGCCATCGGATAGGTCTTTACGTTGCCGGTTCAAAGCTTCGCATTGATCGGCTAGTTCAAGAGCGCGATTTGGATCGCTAGTGGTGAGTAGTTCCACCGCAAGGGCTGGATCTGCTAAGCGTCCAACAGCATTAAGCCTTGGCGCTAAGCGAAAACCCACCGCTTGGCTATCAATGCTGCGATCTTCCAATCCAGCCAACTGGGCAAGGGCACGCAAACCAGGCAATTTGGAGCGGTGCAAGTTTTTAAGCCCCTCCTGCAACCAAAGACGATTTACCCCCACCAGTGGAGCCATATCAGCGATCGTGCCGATACAAAACAGATCAAGGGCAGCCTGAAGCGCCTCAACCCGTTTCAACCTTTGCGCCAAAGCGCGGGAAAGCACATAAGCAAGACCCACCCCCGCTAAGCCGCGATAGGGGGAACCCTTTGGGGTGGTGGCCGGATGCAAAAGCGCCAGTAATGGCGGCATTAAGGCCGGAATAGTGTGGTGATCGGTAACTATCACCTCAAGGCCAAGGGTTTGGGCCCGCTCGAGGGCCTCCCTGGCGCTGATGCCGTTATCAACGGTTACTAATAAGCGGCAGCCCTGGCTTGAGAGCCTTTCCACCATGGCAACATTGAGCCCGTAGCCATCTTCTTGCCGGCTGGGTATTGCGGCCACAGGATTTGCCCCAAGCCGTTGTAGAACCCCGAGCATTAGGGCCGTGCTGGTTATGCCATCTGCGTCGTAATCACCGCATATCGCCACTAATTCAGTATTACGGCAAGCAATTTCAAGGCGATCAAGGGCAGCGCCTAAATCTGGGAAATGATCCATTGCAGCAGGAGCTGCTGCTGGCTTAAGCAAAGCCGCCACCAGTTTTGGATCAGAAATGCCGCGGCGATTCAGTACCGCCAGCAGTTCTACTGGTAAGTCAGCGCTGCTTGTAGAGGCGCTGGAAACCAGGGGCTGGGGCAGCTGCCAGAGGCGATCTGGGGAGGGAGGAGAATGAATCAGGGTTGCTTAGATCAAATCTGCACAAACGCATGATGCCCCCCTGCAAGCACTTCTATTGAAAATTCTCCTAATAAACGTTGCTAAATTACGAAGTTGCTAAATTACAAATCTTGGCGGCTTAAGTGGAAATGCCTCAATCGACTCGTTTTTATAAGCTTCAAGAAGTTCTTAGCAAACAATTCCTCGGCTGGGTAAGCAGCAGTTGGTATCAAAAAAGTTTGGGATTGCTCGCCCTATTTATGGGCTACTACCTGGCTGCAAATTTAACAAGTATTTATTTAAATTTCACCAGGCTTCAAAGCATAGGAGCCTTGGGATTACTATTATTAATTGAGATTAATGTTAGGATAAGATCAGTTTCGAATATAAGTAAATATAAATTGATTTGGATGATGTCTGATAATTTACGAATGGGCGCTGTGTATGCAGTGATATTGGAGGCATTCAAGCTAGGAAGCTAAAACCGAATCACTCTTCTTCTGATTCAGCTTCATCAGGCATTGGATAAAGAAATCCCTGGGCCCTGCCGCTGAGCACCGCTTTACCTAAAGACATGGCCTTTTGGGCTGCGACCCGCGCTTTTGCTTTCCAGGTGGCATGGCGCTGATTGCGCTTTCCTTTGGAGGTTTTCTTTTTAGGAACAGCCATCCGGGCTTACTTAATATCAACTAGCAATCATCCACCGTCGAGATACCATCCGTCAATCGCTAAGCTTAGAGAAGTAAAAAACAGCTGTGTTTAAACCGGATTTGAGCAAACCCCCTAGCTACAGCGGCCTGCTCAAAGCCATCCGCAGTGGTGAGGTGAAGGAGTTAAAGCTTTTGCCGCGCACCGATCAGGTGCTGGTGCAGTTCAAAGACGGCCGTGAAAGCCGGGTGGCAGTTTTTAGCAACGATCAGCAAATCATCCGCACAGCAGAAGCGGCGCGAGTTCCCCTCAGCGTTAGCAACACAGACCCTGAAGGGGCAGGCAGCGGACTGCTGGTGAACCTTTTTCTTGGAGTGTTACTTATAAGTTTGTTGGTGTTGCTGTTGCGCCGTTCCGCTTCCGTAGCCCAAAAAGCGCTTGGTTTTGGTCGCAGTCAGGCCCGCCTTCAGCCAGAAGGAAGCATCAATGTGCGTTTTGAAGATGTTGCTGGCATCGATGAAGCAAAAGCCGAACTTCAAGAGGTTGTTACTTTTTTAAAGGAACCAGAACGTTTCACGGCTGTGGGCGCTCGCATCCCAAGGGGAGTGTTGCTTGTGGGCCCGCCGGGAACAGGCAAAACATTGCTGGCCCGAGCAATCGCCGGTGAAGCTGATGTGCCTTTCTTTTCGATCTCCGCCTCTGAATTTGTGGAGATGTTTGTGGGGGTGGGGGCAAGCCGGGTGCGCGATCTATTTCGCCAGGCAAAGGCAAAGTCGCCCTGCATTATTTTTATCGACGAAATTGATGCTGTTGGCCGCCAAAGAGGTGCCGGTATCGGTGGCGGCAACGATGAAAGGGAGCAAACCCTTAACCAGCTGCTCACAGAAATGGATGGATTTGAAGACAATTCCGGTGTAATCCTGCTGGCAGCCACCAACCGTTCAGATGTGTTGGATTCCGCCCTGCTGCGGCCAGGGCGTTTTGATCGCCAAATCATGGTTGAGCTTCCAGATCGCCGTGGCAGAGAAGCAATTCTTGGCGTTCATGCCCGCACCCGGCCCCTTGGTGATGATGTGTCTTTGGGGATGTGGGCAAGACGCACCCCCGGTTTTTCTGGCGCGGATCTAGCCAATTTGATCAATGAAGCAGCAATCCTCACCGCACGGCGAGAAAGACTATTCATTGATGAACAATCTATGAATGATGCCCTTGAAAGGGTAACGATGGGGCTAGGGGCAAAACCACTACAAGACAGCGCCAAAAAACGCCTGATCGCTTATCACGAAGTTGGCCATGCCCTGCTCACCACGCTGTTGCCAGCAGCAGACAATCTCGACAAAGTAACCCTGCTGCCCAGGGCAGGTGGAGTTGGTGGTTTTGCCCGCACCACCCCCGATGAAGAAATTCTCGATAGCGGCCTGATTAGCAAGGCCTACCTCCAAGCGCGGCTAGTTGTAGCAATGGGGGGCAGAGCAGCGGAAATGGTGGTTTTTGGTGCTGCTGAGGTAACTCAAGGCGCCAGTGGTGATTTGCAAATGGTGAGCCAGATCGCCAGGGAAATGGTTACTCG
>VFLB01000245.1 GCA_009914645.1 Synechococcaceae bacterium Bin_79_3 | reverse complement strand
TAGAAGCTGCAAATCTCAGCTCAACACTAGAAGTAACCCTGCTTACAGAAGCTCAATTGCTTGATCTCTTCAGCGCGTGGCAGCGTTGGCTGAATGATCTAGAAACAAAAAAACTCAGCTTTAGCCCCTGGGGCACGGGTTATCGCTGCTGGGGCGCAACAGCAGAAAAAATCGATGCTGCGGATCAAGATGCTGCGGATCAAAAAGATGAATTTTGTTTTAACTACGCCCTTGCTGCTTTTTATGGTGCAGGCGAGCAGCGCCGTCAATGTGAAATTGCGCAGCAAAAACTCAACCAGCAATTACAGCAATTGTTAACCCGCGAACAGCGGGAACTAGCGCAACAAGAAGATTTACTAGCTCGCTGCTCCGGCGAAGCCTTATTGCAGATGCAGGCAAATTTGCTGCTCTGCCGCCCTGATGTAGCCAGCAGTGGCCATCGCCAATTGCTGCTCGAAGATCCAGCAGGCGGTGAAAGTTTGCCCGTAGAGCTTGATCCACAGCTGAGCCTTGTTTTTCAAGCCCAGCGTTTCTACAAAAAAGCGCGCAAATTGCGCCGTTCCGTTGAAGCGATCCAACCGCGCTTAGCTCACCACCAACGCCGCCTTGAACTCCTGGAAAACAGCCTGCTGCAACTGGAGTTTGCAAATCCAAACGATCTTGAATTACTAGAGGCATTGCAGAGCGATCTCAACCCATTTCAAACAAAAAAAAGCCAAACCAAACGCCAACACAGGCGTCCAGAAAAGGAACCTCAACCCCTCACGCTTACAAGTTCGCGAGGTTTGCGCTTATTAATTGGCCGCAATCATCGCCAGAACGACTGGATCAGTTTTCGTAATGCTCGCCGCGGTGATCTCTGGTTCCATGCCCAAGAACAACCCGGCAGCCATGTGGTGCTCAAAGGTTCAGAACAACTGGTGGCTGAAGCGGATTTACAGGCGGCTGCCGATCTTGCCGCCCACTTCAGCCGTAGCCGCGGCAATCTGCGCGTGCCGGTGTTGATGGTGCCGGTAGAACAATTGCAGCGCATCCCAGGCATGGAAGCTGGCCTAGTGCGCCATGGGGGCGGCGAACTGCTTTGGGGCGAACCGGATCGCGCCTTGGCGCTGCTGCCTAGCCTGAAGCCATGAGCAACACGGAGTTCCCGGCAGAAGTGGAGATGAGCTTCTCCGACCACCTCGAGGAGTTGCGCTGGCGTTTATTGCGCAGCCTTGCTGCGGTGGTATCTGGAGCGGCGATTTGTCTTCTATGGGTACGGCCCCTGGTGAAGTTGCTGGAAGAACCGGCCCAAGGCATCCGTTTTTTGCAACTGGCGCCAGGTGAATTTTTGTTTGTATCTCTAAAAGTGGCCGGCTATGCCGGGCTCACCTTGGCTCTTCCCTACGTGCTCTACGAGGGTTTGGCTTTTGTTATGCCCGGCCTGAATCGCCGAGAGCGGCGCTTGGTGGCTCCTGCGGTGGCAGCTTCAGCCCTGCTGTTTCTGGTGGGGCTTACTTTTGCCTGGTGGGCCTTGGTGCCTGCAGCCTTGCGCTTTTTAGTTAGTTATGGCGCCGATGTGGTGGAGCCGATTTGGTCTATCGAGCGCTATTTAGATTTCGTTTTGCTACTGATGGTGGCCACAGGTTTAGCTTTTCAGCTGCCCGTTTTGCAATTGCTACTGGGCTTGCTCGGCTTGGTGCGGTGGCGGCCAATGCTGGCGAGTTGGCGCCTGGTGATCTTGTTTTCAGCTGTTGCTGGAGCTGTGCTTACCCCCTCCACCGATCCGGTAACAATGCTGCTGCTTAGCGGGGCCATCAGCGCCTTATTCCTAGTGGGGGTGGGGCTTGTTGCCCTCACAGAAGGAATTCACTCATCCGCCCCTGATCCTTTAGAGGGAAGCTAAGAGCCTTGCCAAGGCGTGGTTTATCACGGGTGTTTAACAACCAATCCCGCACCTGTTCTGCCAAACCGAGCCCGTTTAACTGCTCCGCCACCTGCTCAATGTTGAGTTGGTATTCATTGGCATCAAGGGGAAAGGATTGCTGCTCCAAATAGCCCCACATCACTTGGAAATAAAGGCGTCCGGCGCGGCGATGGAACTGAAGGTGATAACTCACACCCCAGCGCTTTTGCAAAATTGCAATCAACTCCTCGGCGCTGAGGGGCACTACCTGATCAAGCAAGTGGGCAACAGCATGGTGGAGAGAAAGGTTCATAATGGTGGATATCTGTGGCGGCGCGCCCACCTATGACCCAGCTATCGGCAAATGACGTACCCGGCATGGGTCGCCGGCAGTTCATGAACCTGCTCACCTTTGGATCCGTAACAGGTGTAGCTCTGGGGGCCCTTTACCCAGTGGTCAACTACTTCATCCCCCCCCGGGCAGCTGGCGGCGGCGGCGGCATCACCGCCAAGGATGAATTGGGCAATGTGGTTACCGCCAGCGGCTGGCTTGCAAGCCATAAAGAAGGCGATCGCAATTTGGTGCAGGGCCTCAAGGGCGATCCCACTTACCTAATTGTTGATGGGCCTGAAGCAATCGGCAATTACGGCATAAATGCAATCTGCACTCACCTTGGTTGCGTGGTGCCATGGAACAGTGGCGCCAATAAATTCATGTGCCCTTGCCACGGCTCCCAATACGACAGCGCCGGCATGGTGGTGCGGGGCCCTGCCCCCCTATCGCTTGCATTAGCTCATGTATCGGTAGAAAACGACAACGTTTTTCTTACCCAATGGTCTGAGACAGATTTCCGTAATGGCGAAAAGCCATGGTGGGGCTGAACCCCAGCCGTTTTTAGCCTCAATTTTTTGATTCGATCCGCCCCGCCTCCCCCTCCGATGCGTCGTTTTCTATCCCTGCTAATCAGCTCCTTGTTGCTCAGCATCAGCCTGCTAGTGGCACCCCAAGCCAGTTGGGCTTATCCATTCTGGGCTCAGCAAAACTATGACAATCCCCGGGAGGCCACCGGCAAGATTGTTTGCGCTAACTGTCACCTCGCCAAAAAACTCACCCAGGTAGAGGTGCCGCAGGCGGTGATGCCAAACACGGTATTTAAAGCTGTAGTAAAGATTCCTTACGACACGGCAGTGCAACAGGTGGCAGCTGATGGCAGCCGCGCAGGCCTCAATGTGGGCGCTGTTGTGATGTTGCCCGATGGCTTCACTATCGCCCCAGCCGATCGGCTCAGTGATGAATTAAAAGAGGAAACCAAAGGGATTTACTACACCCAATACAGCGATAGTCAGCCAAACATCTTGCTGGTGGGTCCGTTGCCAGGTGATGAGCATCGCGAAATCGTGTTTCCGATTCTTTCCCCCGATCCCGCCACTGATTCCTCGATTCACTTTGGTAAGTATCAACTTCATATCGGTGGTAATCGCGGCCGCGGCCAGGTGTATCCCACGGGCGAAAAAAGCAATAACAGCATTTACAACGCCTCTGTAACAGGCCAGGTGAGCGCCATCACCAGCAACGACAAAGGCGGTTCCACGGTGAGCATTAGTGCCGTTGATGGCAGTTCCACCGATGAGGCAATTCCTGCTGGCCCGGAACTGCTGGTGAAAGTTGGAGACAGTGTTACCGCCGGCTTGCCCCTCACCACAGATCCAAATGTGGGTGGTTTTGGCCAGATGGACGCTGAAGTGGTGTTGCAAAATCCAGTGCGCATTTATGGCCTACTCGCCTTCCTTGCAGCTGTTGCAATCGCACAGATAATGCTTGTTTTGAAAAAGCGTCAGATCGAAAAAGTTCAGGCCGCAGAAGGCGTTTGATTCCATGCCCCTATCGATATTGCAGTCTCCGGGGCCGCTGCTGGTGGAGTTGGGCCCTTTGGCCATCCGTTGGTATGGCCTACTGATTGCTGTAGCTGTATTGCTTGGCCTTTGGGTATCAAGCCAGCTTGCAAAAATGCGCGGCTTAGATCCAGGGGTGATCTCGGATTTACTACCGCTAATCGTGCTCTCTGCAGTGATCGGGGCAAGGCTTTATTACGTGTTATTTGAGTGGCGGCAATATCAAATCAATTGGCTTGAGGCTTTTCAAATTTGGAAAGGTGGTATCGCAATCCATGGAGCTTTGCTCGGTGGATCTATTGCTGTGATCGCTTATAGCCGCTGGATGAAACTGTCCTTCTGGGCTTTGATGGATGTGCTTTTGCCATCAGTGGCCCTAGGCCAAGCGATCGGGCGCTGGGGAAATTTCTTTAATTCAGAAGCCTTTGGTTTGCCCACATCACTGCCCTGGAAACTCTTTATTCCAGTAGCAAATCGCCCTGCCGCATATTTAAATCAAAGCTGGTTTCATCCCACTTTTTTATATGAATCAATCTGGGATTTAGGCTTATTTGTATTACTAATTATCTTATTTCGGCAGCGGCGAACCAATGGTGAATGGCTGTTACCAAAAGGTGGAATTAGCTGCGTTTATGCTTTTGGCTACAGCTTTGGAAGATTCTGGATCGAAGGCTTACGGCTTGATCCCCTTTGCCTATGGGGCAGCCTCGGTGAAGCCAATTGCTTGCGGATGGCCCAGCTGGTGAGTTTACTTCTTGCCATTGCAGGTGCCGCTGGCTTGGCTTGGTTGCTTACTTTTAAAAGATCACTGCCAGATCCCGGGCGACCAATCAGTTAGCAACCTTTTAATTACAACCCCATTGACTAACGCAAAAGTTCAAATCGTTGGCGCCGGCCCCGGCGCTCCAGATTTACTAACTATCAGAGCGCTGCGGGCTATAGAGCAGGCGCAATTACTTGTATGGACTGATTCTTTAGTATCACCTCAAATTGCAGCCCTTGCAGGAGCCGATTGCGAAAAACTGCGTAGTGGCAATCTCACCCTTGAAGAAGTGCTTCAGGCAATGCTTGATGGGGTGGCTCGCGGCCTACGGGTGGTGCGGCTTCACGATGGTGATCCCTGTTTATATGGCGCTTTACATGAACAAATTTCCCGTTTAGCTGATGCTGGTATTGAAGTTGAAGTTATACCTGGCATTAGTGCCTATCAAGCAACAGCAGCAGCGCTTGGAGCCGAATTAACAATTCCTGGGCTCGTGCAAACAATTGTTCTAAGTCGCGCCAGTGGTCGCACCGGCACACCAGCGCGCGAATCTCTTGAGCACCTAGCGGCTCTTGGTGCTTCTCTCTGCCTTTATCTCAGCGCCCGCCATGTGGAAGAGGTTGAGGCGGTATTGCTGCAACATTACCCAGCAGATACCCCTGTAGCGGTGGGTTATCGGGTTAGCTGGCCCGATCAAAAATTACAACTGGTGCCATTGAAAGGTCTTGCTGCCCATAGCAAGGCAGAGAGGTTGGAACGCACCACTCTTTATCTAATAAGCCCAGCCCTTAATGCATCAGGGGCGGCAAGATCAAAGCTTTATAGCGCCGAACATGATCATTTATTTAGGCCTGCAATTTGTGCAACTCCTGCTCCAATTGTTCAGCCCTAAATTCACAATTAAGCCGTGCCACAATCGCCCTTAGATCTTGTTCTGCATTGCCCAGGCAATCAGTCCCACCGGGTGATGGAGTTACATTAAATACAATCGGCCCATCGCAGCTGATGCGAGCTTCACCTAACATCAACTTATGATTAAGTTTATCAATTAATTGGGGCCGCACCCCGCCATATCCCTCAGCGAATTTCAGATCTTTTAATTGAGCACTAGGCACGATTTTGCGCAAATCTTGCAAAAACAACCAGCGCCTTAACCACGGCACCTCAAATAATAAATTACGCAGAATATAATTGCGAATATCGCTAATGCGAAATAATTGCCAAAGTACCGTTAAAACTGCGCCATCAAGCCTTAACACCTTTAGGAACTCCCAAAAAGTTTCAGGCCGGTAGCGTTCAAGCAATGGCAAAAGTAAGGCTGTAGGGCCAAAGCGAGTTTTTCCTGGCACCAACACATCTGGATCACCATGAATTGCAGCAAAGGGCAGCTTATTATTTTGCACTGTATAAACTTTGCCATTTAATAGTTTTGGTGTGAAGTAAAAACTTCCAGCTACAGGTAAACATGAATATTCCAAGCCATGGCCCATGGCCTGAGCTATTAATAAACTATGGGCACCGGCACTCACCACCACGTAGCGAGCCTTAATTATTTCTGTTGCAGTATTAATCACATAACCATCTCCTTCTTTAGAGATATTCAGCACCTTTTGATTTAGTTGCACCTCCAGCTGCCGCTGAAGCCCCTTTTCAAGATCAGCAGCGATTGCAGCTTTTGCCTGAACAACAAATGATTCTGCCAAGGCTTGATAATCCACTGCAGAAGTGCTGGCAGCAAGGCCGATAGCTGTAATTTCCTCGGGCCTCACTGCATCGTTCATACCTCTTGCCACAGCTGGTTCCCAGCGGCCAATCGCTGCAGCATCAAGTAGCTCCATCTCTGGGAAATGGGGCTGAAATTGCTTAAAACGTTCCCTCAGAAAATTGCATTCCTCAGGCCCCACACCGAGCACCATTTTAGGAAAACAAAACAAAACTTTCTGCCTTTCTGCTTCTGTTAGAAGCTCGCCGTAGCGCACCAACATATTGGCTCGCCGATTCACTTGAAGCGCTTTCTCAAGGTTGTAGTTGGTTTCAATATCGCCGCAATGGATAGTTTGGCTATTGTTTGTGGAGCGGGAATTAATCAGCGCCAACTGCTTTTCTTTTTCCAATAGCAACACTGAGCCCAAGTTTGTGTATCGGGCAAGGCAAAAGAGCAGAGCCGTGCCAGACACGCCTCCCCCCACGATCAGCACATCAACCTCACGCACAGGCAAACCGCAAAACAAACATTGAACCTAACGCTCCAGCCTAAGCCAACTGGGGGGTAAGATTTGATTAATGGGCGATTAGCACAGTGGTAGCGCACTTCCTTCACACGGAAGGGGTCACTGGTTCAAATCCAGTATCGCCCACTTATTAATATCAAGTTTTTAAAATATCTAAATTAGTTTATATTTTTATCATTTATTTAATATCTTGTTGACAATTTAAGATTTTGCGTCAAAGTTTGGCATGATTTGAGTGATTGCTTGCCTGCCCCTGAACTTCCAACCGAACCAGGCGGCCTAGCTGCTTTTGGATCGCGTTTGCGTAGCGCGCGCTTGCGTGAGAACCTGAATTTAGAAGATTTGGCTGCAAAGCTTTGCATGCG
>VFLB01000220.1 GCA_009914645.1 Synechococcaceae bacterium Bin_79_3 | reverse complement strand
CCGCCACCGCCGGGACGACCGCCGCCACCGCCGCCACCGCCTGTGCGAGGTTCAGCTTTATTTACACGGATCATGCGACCCATCCATTCGACATCTTGAAGATCGTCGATGGCTTTTTGTTCATCAGCCTCGTTAACGAGTTCAACAAAAGCAAAACCGCGCTTGCGGCCAGTTTCGCGGTCGAGGGGGAGGCTGCATGATTTCACCTCGCCGTATTCAGTAAAAAGGTGGCGAAGATCCTCCTGCTCCGCATCAAAGGAGAGGTTGCCAACGTAGAGAGTCATTAAGGTGGAAAGCTTGAGGCAGGTCATTCGGAAGGAAGGGTGTTTAAACCACAAACCTTCTGGATTCCTTTTTACTTTACAGGTTGGCTCGACTCCCCCCTTGTGGTTCGATTTCTACACACAGCCGATTGGCAGTTAGGAAAACCCTATGGGAGGGTTAAAGATCCTGAAAAACGGGCACGTTTGAAGCAATTGCGTTTTGCCATTGTTGAGCAACTAGCTCAATTGGTAAAAACCAAGGCGCTGGATTTTGTATTGGTAGCTGGTGATCTATTTGACTCAATAGAACCAACCCGCGCAGATGTGGCGCAGGCATGCAGCGCAATTGGAGTTATTGACGCACCTGTTTTTGTAATTCCAGGCAACCACGACCACGGCGGGGTAGGCAGCTTTTGGCATGAAGCCTGGTTTAAAAGCTATCAAAAGGAATTGGCTCCCAATTTGCAGCTGTTGCTGGAGCGCCAGCCGGTGCAACTCAGTGATGCACTGCTTCTGCCCTGTCCATTGCTGCGGCAGGCAGACCTAGAAGATCCCACCGCTTGGCTTAGGCACTTTCAATTTGATCCTGCCGAGAAAAGAGCTTGCTTGCTGTTAGCCCATGGTTCAGTGCATGGATTTGGTGGCGAATCCGCATCAGATGCAGATGATGAAAATCCCTGTGGACCCACAAACCGCATCGATTTGGATGCTCTACCGCTGGATTTCATCGATTACATCGCACTTGGCGATTGGCATGGCATGAAAAAAATATCGACCAAAGCCTGGTATTCGGGGTGTCCTGAACCAGATAGGTTCCCGCGGGGGGAGAATTACAGCAGCTTCCAAGTGCTGCTGGTGGAGGTTGAACGATCACAACCAGCCTCTGTATCAGTTGAAAAGACCGGCATATGCGTGTGGCACCAGCTCAAACAACGGCTTAATGGCGATGGCGATCTAGCAGTTCTTGAAAACCAGCTGCAAATACTTCTTGGCAATCGCAGCGGGATGGATTTATTACTGCTCGAATTGGATGGATATTTAAGCCTTGAAGCTGGAGTTCAACTGCAAAACAAATTGGAACAACTTGAAGCTCGGCTATTACGCCTGAAATTGCGTGATCGCATT
>VFLB01000170.1 GCA_009914645.1 Synechococcaceae bacterium Bin_79_3 | reverse complement strand
GCGGTGAGGGGGGTGCGCAATTCATGGGCCACCATGCGCAGCAAACGTTCCTGAACCCCAAGCCGTGAGGCGAGGGTTTCATTTTCCTGCCGCAGCACCAATAACTGATCTTCCAACTGCAATTCTCTCTGGCTGAGTCCGCCAGTTGGTTCCGCCGTTCGCAAGCCCATGCCAAGGCCGCTTACAAGGCCCAGTTGGCGCCAGCGTGGGAGCCAATTTTCCATTTGCCGCCGGATTGCATTACCAGCAAATACCTGTTTGGGCGGTGGATCTAGCTTGATTAAGGCAGGGGTGGCAACCAAGCGATGCAACTCGAGCAATTCTGGTTGCTTTTGCGGATCAGCAATGGTGAGGGTGAGCTCAAAATTTCCTTTTTGCTCCTCAAGAAATTCCAGCAGAGCCCTTAAATCAGCACCCGCCAATTGATTTGGGCCCGCCAGCAGCAGCAGGTTTAAGACCTGTTGTTGAGTTGTTTCTCCCTGGCCGGGCACCGCAAACTTCTGAGATTTGACCCACACTATTAAAAAAATCTGATTTCCCTACCTAAAAAGGTGAAATCGGCTTCATTATTGTTTTGGAATGAGATTTTAATGGCCTTGGGTTTGATCAAGCAAGACCCCAGCCGGATCAATCTCGATAGCTCCCTGCGCCGTTGGTTCTCCCGCAATTTGGGTCTTTGGCGTTCTCGCCGCCAATACGTTTTCGGCGACGACGAATCCCTTAAAATCGACGTATTGCTTCGAATCGAAGCTTTTAGTGAGCCGGTGGAGGGTGATGCGGGTTACCGCTTTAGCTGGTGGCCGGAAAAGGAACACAACTTTTTTGAAAAACAACCACGCTTTGTGCCCACAGGCACAATGGAGGCATACCTTTGCGGCCACCAGTTGCGCCGCAGCCGTGGTTTTTTTAATGGCTCTCCAACTAAAAGTCAGATCCGCCAAGTGGACGAACACGAATTGGTTTTTGAATCCCACTACGAGGAATGGGACATCCTTGAGCACATCCGCTTAGTAGCCCAAGATTGCTACCGGAGCAGATCGATTTATTCTTGGCGTAATGGGGAATTGGAGCTTGCTGAGGTGCACCACGAGATCCGTATTGAAAGCGGTGGATCAACAATTGAGGCTGAATGAAGGGAATGGTGCAACATGGATTGGTACCTAGTAAGAAGTTTGTGGTGTTGCGTCAGCTGATCGCCGCGTCTGCATTGCTGGCGCTTTCAACTTTTAGCTCAACTACTGCGCTGCGAGCTCAAGCAGTTCCAAAGCCAGCAAGCGAAGCTGAAATGACCCTCTACACCAGGATCTCAGCTCTAAATGCCTGTATTGCGGCAGCCAATGGAGTTGATTTCAATAAATCGATCGGTATTGCTGGTGAAACGCTCACCCAGGTGCTTCAAGGCCAAAACGGTGGCGCGATTCAGCAGTTAGGGGCAAAAGCTTTGCCCTTAGAAGAGTTGCGTAAGGGTTCGATCAACTCAGTACTAATCGGTGTTTCTCAAGTTTGCCCAGATCTGATGCCAGCAGATGTTCGCGAGAAAGTAAAGCAGGCGCTACAGCAGCAAGGCAAGCCAGCTAAATAACCATGGCCTCCACTGGCGCAGCGGTTTTGCCGATCCGTCTAATTGATTACAAGCCACCAACGGTGCTGATCGAGCAAGTGCAACTGCTGGTGCAATTGTTTCCAGATGAAGCCCTGGTGGAGTGCCAGCTCAGCATTACGCCCAACGGCTTAGCTCCAGGGGAGCCCTTGGAACTGCAGGCCCTCGACTTAGAGGTGCTGGAGCTCAGTATTGACGGCTTGCCAGTGGCGGATTCCCATTGGCAACACAGTGCAGGCCTGCTGCGTTTGGAGGCTGGAATCCTGCCTCATACCAGCTTTTGTTTACGCAGCCTCAGCCGTTTGCAACCCGGGTCTAACACCAGCCTTGAAGGGCTTTACACCAGTGGCGATCTATTCACCACCCAGTGTGAAGCTGAAGGTTTTAGGCGAATAACCCCTTTCCTTGATCGCCCCGATGTGTTGAGTCGCTATCGTGTGCGAATTGAAGCTGGCCGCCAATGGGCACCAGTATTGCTAAGTAATGGCAACTGCGTCGCCACGGGTGAATTACCTGGTGATCGCCATTACGCCGAATGGCACGATCCATTCCCTAAACCCTGTTATCTCTTTGCCTTGGTAGCTGGCCCCTTAGTGGAAGTGGCTGATCAGTTCTTGAGCGCATCTGGTAAGCAGGTGCGTCTAAGAATTCATGTGGAAAATGGTGATCAAAAGTTATGCGGCCATGCAATGGCCAGCTTGAAACGTTGTATGGCCTGGGATGAACAGGTTTATGGATTGGAATACGACCTTGATGAGTTCAATATTGTTGCGGTGCGTCATTTCAACATGGGCGCTATGGAAAATAAAAGCCTTAATATTTTTAATTCTAAGTTGGTATTAGCCGATGC
>VFLB01000334.1 GCA_009914645.1 Synechococcaceae bacterium Bin_79_3 | reverse complement strand
TGCGGGCGTCAATCAAAATAAAATCATTGCCTAAGCCCTGATACTTGCGAAACTGCATTAAGGCACTGAAGCTGTCTTGATCGTATGGCCTCTAGCCCGCTGCTGGAAATGAATACAAACCTGCCAGGTGTACGGCTACTGCAGCAATGGATCCGCGAAAAACAGGAGCTACGTATTCAGTTGGTAGATGGTTCAGCAATGGAGGGATATTTGCAATGGCAAGATCCAGAGTTTTTAGCCTTGATAGCTGAAGGGAAGGGGGTACCAGATTTGCTAAGCCGCAGCCACGTGGTGCGGATCACGGCAATCAACCAAAATGAAGGCCTGGAGCAGGGCACAATTCCTAGTTCGCGGCCTTGCCTTCCTCAAACAAACTGAACGCATGACTCGTTTTGATAAGCAAAGCTCCGAAAATCGTTATAACCCCAGTCAATTGGAGCCCGAATGGCAGAAACGGTGGGAGCAGCTCGGGCTAAATCGCACACCGGAGCCAAGTGAAACAAGGAGTGAAAATTTCTTTGCTTTATCTATGTTTCCCTACCCATCAGGGAATTTGCACATGGGACACGTGCGAAATTATGTAATAACAGACGTTATTGCCCGGCAACAAAGACTAAAAGGTAAGAAAGTTCTTCATCCAATGGGATGGGATGCATTTGGACTTCCAGCGGAAAATGCAGCTAACGAAAGGGGAGTAGATCCGGCGGACTGGACAATACAAAATATTGAACAAATGCGAGTTCAATTAAAGAAATTAGGCCTATCGATCGATTGGGACCGAGAAATCAGCACATGCGATCCTTCATTCTATCAATGGACCCAATGGTTATTCTTACAATTCTTTGCTGCCGGGCTTGCCTACCAAAAAGAAGCAAATGTTAATTGGGATCCAATTGACAAAACAGTATTAGCAAATGAACAAGTTAATAGTGAAGGGAGATCCTGGCGATCGGGAGCACTAGTTGAGAAGCGAAAATTAAAGCAATGGTTCTTAAGAATTACAGATTTTGCTGATGATCTCTTAACAGATCTAGATGGCCTGAATGGTTGGCCTGAAAGGGTATGCACAATGCAAGCAAATTGGATCGGCCGTAGCAGGGGTGCGCAATTCAGTTTTAAATTAGAACAAGGGGGAAAAGAATCGAATAAACTTGATCTAAATGTAGATGTATTTACAACAAGACCGGATACTATTTATGGTGTTACCTATGTAGTTCTTGCTCCTGAACACCCTCTCGTGGCAAAACTAACAAGTAAGCAACAGCAAGAATCAGTAAAAAACTTTCAAGAAGAAGTTGCTGCTAAAAGTGAATTGGAACGAATGGCGGAGGATCGAGAGAAAAAGGGCGTAGCACTTGGAGGAACAGTTCTGCATCCACTAACAGGGGGGGAAATTCCAGTATGGATAGCTGATTACGTATTGCCAGATTATGGAACAGGAGCGGTAATGGGAGTGCCAGCCCATGATCACAGAGATTATAACTTTGCAAGAAAATATAACCTGGAAATAAAAAATGTGATATTAAGATCGGGAAATATTGCTAATGAAGCTATCAACCAGGCCTTCACTGAATTAGGAATACTTGAAAATTCAGAAAATTTCAACGGTCTTGAAGGGGAGAACGCCAAACAAGCGATCATTAGCAAAGCAGAAAAAGATGGTTTTGGAATAGGTAAAACAACATACCGATTGAGAGATTGGCTAATTTCACGGCAACGCTATTGGGGTTGTCCTATACCCGTAGTTCATTGTAATAACTGTGGTGTAGTTCCAGTTCCAATTGAAAAACTACCCGTGAAACTCCAAAAACGAGGTGAGTTGGTAGCTAGCGTTACTTGCCCAACCTGTGGTAATAACGCCAAACCTGAAACAGATACCATGGACACCTTTATGTGTTCAAGTTGGTATTATTTGAGATATACAGATTCAAAAAACAAGAATCTTCCTTTCGCCAAACAAACCGCATCCAAATGGTTGCCCGTTGATCAATATGTAGGAGGCGTGGAACACGCAATTCTGCATCTACTTTATTCACGTTTTTTTACTAAAGCATTAGCCAAAAAAGATCTAATCTCCTTTAACGAGCCATTTAAACATTTGCTAACTCAGGGTATGGTGCAAGCAATTACCTTTAGAAATCCAAAAACCGAGAAGTATATTGCCCCTTCACAGGTTAAAGATATAGCAAAACCATTAGATCCAATCGATGGAACAGTTTTAGATGTTTACTACGAGAAGATGTCTAAATCCAAATATAATGGTGTTGATCCTGGTGTAGTAATAGATAAATATGGAGCAGATACAGCGAGAATGTTTATTTTATTTAAGGCTCCTCCAGAGAAGGATTTAGAATGGGATGATGCAGATGTTGAGGGGCA
>VFLB01000209.1 GCA_009914645.1 Synechococcaceae bacterium Bin_79_3 | reverse complement strand
GCTCCAAACCCACCCTGCCGAGTGCGTTCTCAAGCCTGTGCAGCGGTCTTTGCACCTCCAGTAATAAAAACAATGCCCCTGCTATTACCGTGCCGCTGATCAGGGAAAAGGAAGCCAACATTGGATCGGGTGGCCACCAGCGATTGTTTGGTAGAGCCGCAAATAGCCAAACCTGTTCCAAGGGGCTTAGCAGTTCCACCCATACCCCCGCCGATCCACTTTTATTAGGGCGAACTTCAGGGCAATGGCGCAGCTGTTTACACAGTTCCAGCCTCAATTCACGATCGCGATTGCCCTGCTTGTTGCCAGCCAACTTGATATTGGTGGCAAGGCGCAAACCACTGAGCTCAGCCACCAGCGCTGGCGGAAAGCGCTCTAAAGCCATTTCGCTCAGTTTTATAACCTCCGCCAGATTGCGCCCCAGCTGCTGCATCTGGGCCCGCTCCAACCGTTGACCCAGCAGTTGCTGCAATAGGCCAAGGCTTAAGGCCCAACCGAGCGTTAAAAATAAAATAAATCTGAGCAGCATTATTTATTTGCTGCGGGAAGTGCCGTCTGGAACAAACACATATCCATATCCCCAAACAGTTTGTAGATAGCGTGGTCTAGCGGGGTCTGCTTCGATCAATTTTCGTACTCGTGAAACCTGCACATCCATGCTGCGGCTATCTGTATCGCTTGCTGGGCCGCGGGCCAACTCAATCAAACGTTCCCTTGATAAAGGGCGATGGGGATTTTGCACAAAGGCTGCAAGCAGGCCAAATTCACCACTGGTAATCACCACAGCACTGCCAGCGCGTTCCAGGGTGCGGGCGGCTAGATCGAGGCGGTTTTCACCAAACTCGATCAGCTCCCCTTGAGCCACAGGCGTACCTGCTGGCATTGCTCCACGTCGCCGTAGAACCGCCTCAATCCTGGCGGTGAGTTCTCTCGGAATGAAAGGTTTTGCCAGATAATCATCGGCCCCTTGTTCAAGGCCAATGATGCGATCTACCGCTTCTCCTCTAGCCGTGAGCATCACAACAGGCAAATCATCGCCTGCATCTCTCAAGCGCCGCAAAATAGTTAAGCCGTCGTCTCCTGGCAGCATCAAATCCAGCACCAGCAAATGGGGCCGTTGGAATTCAAGCCGGGCGCTCAGTTGTTTGCCGTCGTTAAGGGTGCGCACTTCATAGCCTTGATCACTGAGGTAGGTGTTAAGCAGCTGCCTTAGTTCTGGATCGTCATCCAGCACCCAAATGGTTTGCGCCTTGGCCATGGCATGCACTATGGGAATGATCGCAGCTTTAAGGTTATTGCCATGGGATGGTTATACCTGCTTTTATTGCTGATCTCCAGCGGCTTTGCCTGCCAGGCTCGCGGCCAAGATCTGGGGTTGCCAAGGGATCATCGGGATCGTATGTTGAATTTATTTCAGCGTTTAGATATTAATAAAGATGCAAAATTAACCGCTTATGAACTTAGTAAGTATCCACACTTGCGTAGCATCTATCGAAATGCAGAGGGTGTGGTGTTTATAAAAAATATAATTCCTGATGCCAATTTTTTTGTGGGTGAACGCTTGCTTAGCGCATTCCACAAAGCAGATAACGATGGAGATCTTAAACTAAATAAAGCTGAGCTAAGAGCTCTGCCAGGTATTCAGAGCAGATTTAACAGATTTGATCGCAATCGCGATGACTTAATCAGCATTGATGAATTTCTTTGGCTGCGAAAATCTTTAGCTCCACGTCTCTAGATGCGCCAGCTTTTAATAGGGGCGGCTGGAATAGATTTTGCTGTTTTTTTGAGGGGATATGAAATCGGCATATCTGGATTGATAATCCTCACCAATCTCACCAAGCCACCAAGTAATAAAATTAAACTTACTACTACTAATCCAATCAAAACTAAGGCGCCAATAGTTTGAATAATCCCAAGGCCAAGACGCACTAAACCAACACTGATATTGCCGAGGGCTGTACTGAAATAAAGCAGCGTATCTAAGCGGCTGGGAAGTTGGGAAAGGCCAAAGATCAAACCTAGGCCTGCTGCCATCCAAGCCAAAGCCAGCACCACAGCCTGCAGATGTTTTGCTGCTGAGGGTCTGCGGCGGCGCCGAGGCCTTAACGCCGATTTTTGCTTTAGCGCTTGCATCAACTCACGCTATCGAGCTAAAAGAATGGGTCAAGTAACCGGCTTGAATCATCCAGCGCATAAATTCATCAATCACTAATCCATTGGGGCATTGCACCAAGCTGAGGCCATCCACTGTGCAATCCCCTTGGCCAGTGTGATGAAGGCTGATCAAAAATTTTTCGCCGCTGAGGCCACACACCTCAGGGTCGCTGCGCACCACCACATCCAGTTCACTGCCAAGGCGAGTAATCAATCTTCTTAATTCACTCCAACTCGGAGTTTGAGTCATGGATTTTGCCGCTCAATCGGTTGGGGGTTAGAAGGCAACGGCGGTTTTGGTATGGGCAGCAACATTGCAACCAATGCGCAGAGGGCTACTGCGGCGATTGCCGCGCCGGGGGCAGCCCAGCTATGCAACATCGCTGGGGTAGCGGCTTGATGCTTTTGAGGCTTCACCAGGGGCTGCTTAAAGCTCAAGCCCTGGCGTGGATCCAGCAGCATTTGGTCTAAGCATTGGGTGAGATCTGCTAATTCAGCATCGTCAAGCTGTAAATCAAGCGGCGGTGTATTCGGTTGGCTGCTTATCAGTTGCAATTGATGGCCCCGTCCCCTTGGGGCTACCACCACAACTGCGTTTTTGCTTGTTTGTTTATGGGCAGCTCCGCTGAGCATTAGGCGCACGTAAGGCAGCACAGTTTCAACTAACGCCTCTAGGTGCTCCCGTTTGCCTTGCAGTGAAGCCCGTTGGCCAAGATTCAATTCCCATGAGGTAAGAATCGATAGAAGCGTCTCACTGTTTCCTGGGCTTTGGGATTGAGCGCTTACGTCTGGAAGACCCTTTAATTCCAGGCGACAGCTGGATTGCTCATAACGCAGGGCCATGCCTCCAAAGGAATTCATCTAGTAACCGTCCATCAAGCTCGCCCCTAACCGTTGCATGCCTGCTCCCCCTGCGCAAAGAGCAAGGGTTTGCACAACCTCACGGCGACGCTGCGCCCCGGTTTTTTGATCTAACAACAAACGCACCGCCCCCCTTTTTAAATTCATCCTTTCACTAATTAAATCGTTGTAGCGCTCTTGGAAAAGGGCCCAGCGCTGATTGGTTAATTCATCCGGTTCACTGCTGGAAAGCAGTTGACGCAACATTGGATAAAGCCGTTGGGAAAGACTGCACACCAAAAGAATCAAGCCCTCTTGCTCTTCAATGCTCCACTCCCCCCTGCGACTTGCCCTCCTAAGGGGGTTGCGACAGCGAGTTTTCCATAGGGCAACTCGATCTGGGAAGGGCTGTTGTAGATCCAACTGCTCACAGCTCCAAAGCATCGCTTCACTGCCGTGTAGATCCAAAGCCTCTATTGCAAGTAGCAATAAATCAAGCCGTTCCATTCCCCTGCGCGGTAACGGACGCTTTTGGTTTAGCGGGAGTTGAAGGTTCAAAAATAAGGGGCCAATGGCTGCGATGATGGCAGTAGAGCAGGCATATCGTCACCCCCTGCCCAATGCCGGTAGCCATGGATCAATCCCAAAACCAGCAATTGCGGGCCTTGGTGCGGGATGTTCCAGATTTTCCAAAGCCGGGAATTTTATTTAGAGATCTCACCCCATTAATGCGCGATCCAAGCATTTGGAATTTAGTAATACAGGAATTAGCAGAGAAGCTGGCATCCCATTCACCTGAATTAATTGTGGGCATAGAAGCCCGAGGATTTTTAGTTGGGATTGCGCTTGCCTCTGCCATGGGTAAGGGTTTTGTGCCAGTGCGTAAACCAGGAAAATTACCGGGATCAGTTATTGGTATTGATTACAGCTTGGAATACGGCAGCGATCGCTTAGAAATCCAAGCCGATGCTTTAGCTGCTGGGCAAAAGGTATTGATAATTGATGATCTTTTAGCCACGGGAGGCACAGCGGCGGCATGTTCGGCTCTTGTGGCGAAAGTGGGTGCAAAAGTTTGCGGCTATGGATTTATTGCAGAATTAACAGATCTTTC
>VFLB01000212.1 GCA_009914645.1 Synechococcaceae bacterium Bin_79_3 | reverse complement strand
TGGATTCAGCGCAACCCGCTGGAGTGGGAAATAATTTGCCTGGGTTTGCCCGATTCTCTGGATCAAATGCCTTGCGCACAAGCTGCATTGTTTCAAGATCAGCTGGATTAAACATCCAATCAAGAAAACAGCGCTTATCGCTACCAATTCCATGTTCGCCGCTAATACTGCCGCCTGCATCAACGCAAAGCCGCAGAATTTTTGCTGCTAAATCTTTCACCTTTTCTTTCATGTTTAATTCTGCTTGATTATAAAGAATTAATGGATGCAAATTACCATCACCAGCATGAAATACATTTGCTACCGGCAATTTATATTGCTGGCTAAGCAGATCAATCGCGGCAAGCACTTTTGGTAAAGCGCTGCGGGGCACAACACCATCTTGGAGGTAATAATTTGGATATAAACGACCCAAAGCTGAAATTGCACTTTTACGGCCAAGCCAGAGACGAGCGCGATCCTGCGCAGAAGTAGCCCGTTGCACAGAGCGGGCGCCGGCCTCAAGGCAGAGCTCACTGCATAAATCCAAGCTCATCTCCACCTCGCGGCTACTGCCATCGAGTTCGATCAATAACGCTGCAGCGGCATCCACCGGATAAAGCTCCTGATCGAGCATCAGATCCACAGCGCGAATCGTGAGGTTATCCATGATTTCCATACCTGCCGGCAGCACACCAGCAGCCGTAACAGCACGCACCGCTTCTCCAGCGGCCTCCATCGAGCTGAAATCCACAAGCAAAACAGCCACTGCTTCCGGCTGGCGCAACAAGCGCAAAGTAATTGCGGTGGCGATCCCCAAGGTGCCTTCACTACCAATAAAAACACCCCGCAGATCAAGCCCAGGCATTTCAGCTAACGGCCCACCAAGGGTGGTGATGCTCCCATCAGGAAGCACCACCTCAAGCTCCAAAACATGGTTACTGGTAACGCCGTATTTGAGGCAGTGCACCCCGCCTGAATTTTCTGCCACATTGCCGCCAATGCTGCAGGCCACCTGGCTGGAGGGATCAGGGGCGAAATAAAAACCATCTCCACTCACTGCCCGCGTTACCCAGCTGTTAATCACCCCTGGTTGAACAGTGATGCATTGATTTGCCAAATCAACTGAAAGCACCTGGCGCATGCGGCTGGTGATCACCAAAAGGGCTGGGATTTCAACAAGGGCACCACCTGATAAACCAGTGCCACTGCCACGAGCTACAAAGGGCACCCCTAACTGGTGGCAAAGCTTTAAAACAGCTGAAACCTGCTGGCTATTTTCTGGCAACACCGCAAGCGGTGGCTGATGGCGATCCATGGTGAGGCCATCACAGTTGTAAGTGAGTAGATCTTGCGCCTTGCTTACAACAGCCTTCGCTGGCAAAAACACTCGCAATTGCTTTTCCAACGCCTGCCAATTAATTGCCGTGCCAGCACCCACGTTTTTTACAAATACACAATCTGAGCCTATCTACCAACAAAGCAGCGGCGTTTTGAGCGAGGATACTTACTTGTGTCTTAGCCAGATCGCTGGCCCCCAACCATTGGTAACTGCTGCAGCTCTGAACACAAACCGCTCTGATGCCTTATTTGCTGCCGCCCAAAAGCTGATGCCAGGCGGGGTTAATTCGCCAGTACGCGCTTTTAAATCGGTAGGGGGCCAACCGATCGTGTTCGACCGGGTGGAAGGGGCCTATGCCTGGGATGTAGATGGCAACCGCTATATCGATTACATCGGCAGCTGGGGACCGGCAATCTGCGGCCATGCCCACCCGGAGGTGATTGAAGCCCTGCATCAGGCACTTGCTAAAGGCACCAGTTTTGGTGCCCCCTGCGCCCTGGAAAACCAGCTGGCCCAGATGGTTATCGATGCGGTGCCAAGCGTTGAGATGGTGCGCTTTGTGAATAGCGGCACAGAAGCCTGCATGGCGGTCTTGCGGCTGATGCGTGCCTATACAGGCCGCGACAAATTGATCAAATTTGAAGGTTGTTACCACGGCCACGCCGACATGTTTTTGGTGAAGGCCGGTTCAGGGGTAGCAACCCTGGGTTTGCCTGATTCCCCTGGGGTGCCAAGTAGCACCACTGCAAATACCCTCACGGCTCCTTACAACGATTTAGAAGCAGTAAAGGAATTATTTGCTGCTAACCCCGATTCAATTGCTGGGGTAATCCTGGAGCCGGTGGTTGGTAATGCCGGTTTTATTCCACCGGATTTTGGTTTTCTTGAAGGGCTAAGGGAACTAACAAATGAATACGGGGCCCTGCTGGTATTTGATGAAGTGATGACCGGTTTCCGCATCGCCTATGGCGGCGCCCAAGCCAAGTTTGGTGTTACACCAGATCTCACCACCATGGGGAAAGTGATTGGTGGCGGCTTGCCTGTGGGTGCCTATGGCGGCCGCGCTGAAATCATGGCGATGGTGGCGCCGGCTGGGCCGATGTATCAAGCCGGAACACTTAGCGGTAATCCA
>VFLB01000257.1 GCA_009914645.1 Synechococcaceae bacterium Bin_79_3 | reverse complement strand
CGGGCTACGGCAATACCCCCACGTATATGGGGCTTGGTTTTCTTACCGCTGCAATGGTGATTTGGCGGCATCGCAGCAATATCAAACGATTGCTTGCCGGCACCGAACCTTGTATCGGCAGCCGGGCGCCTAGCCCAACTGCCGACTCCGCTCGGCAGCCTTAACCACTGCCTCCATTAGGGCAGAACGCAAACCACAGCGTTCAAGTTCCCTTAGGCCCGCAATGGTGGTTCCCCCAGGGCTGCTAACCATGTCTTTTAGTTGGGCTGGATGTAGACCCTGTTTTTCAATTAACACTGCTGATCCTTTCAACATTTTTGCAGCTAAATCAAGCGCCAATTGCCTTGGCAATCCAGCGGCCACCCCACCATCAGCTAAGCCTTCCACCACTAAAGCTGCAAAGGCTGGCCCCGATGCAGCCAGGGCTAAGAAAGCATCCAGCTGGCTTTCAGGCAACTCGAATACCTGCCCTAGCGGTTTAAAAAGAGCTGAAACCTGTGAACGCTGAATATCGGTTACCTCGGCTCCATAGGAAAGCCCAATTAAGCCCTCTTGCACTAGAGCAGGCGTATTTGGCACTGCCCGCACCACTGAATGATTAGGGAAAGCCCTCTGCAAACGCTCTAGCTTTACCCCCGCCAGCACCGATATCAATAAAGGCTGCGGCGTAGAAAATTCAACGCTATGGGCTGGATGCTGTAAAAAAAGCTCCAGTTGCTGAGGCTTAATCGCAAGTAAAAGAAATGGAGTTTTAAGGCACGGGGCTGGATCAAGGCCCACTTCAATGTGATATTTCTGCTGCAAGTTACGAGCAGAAGCGTGATTGGCTACACAGGCCACCACCTGTTCGGGTTTAAGTAATTCTTGCTCAAGCAGCGGACGCAATAAAGCCTGGGCCATCTGCCCTAATCCAATTATTCCCAGCTGCGGGCTAGAGCCGGAAAAAGAAGGAAAAAGCTCAGCCGTTAAGGGCATCCGAGCGACCCCAGGCGGGGCTTGGGGCTGCGGGCTGCTCCAAGCTTGAATCGCGGGAGATCACGCTTGGGGAAGCTGATTCCTCGGTGCTGGCGCTGGTAACGGTTACACAGCTAGGTGCAAACAAAAAGATGCTTTCACCAACCCGTTCCTGATGGCCGTCTATGGCAAAGGTGCCGCCGGCAACAAAATCAACCGCCCTTTGCGCTTGATCTGGTTCCATCATTGTGAGGTTGATGATTATTGTTTTGCGCTCACGCAAAGCTTGAATCGCTTTGGGCATCTCATCAAAACTGCGCGGCTCCATCACCATCACCTCAGCGGCACTGGAGGAGATCCCAGGCATACCAATCACATTGGAGCCAATGAAGCCATCGCCTAAATCAAATTGATTTGCCATTGATAAAGAACCACCTCTTGGGGCTGGTTCAGCTGAATCCACAGACTCATCGTATTCAAGATCGTCGTCGTAATCGGAATCCAGGTAGTCGTCTCCTGTAACAACCGATTTAAGGCGCGAGAACAACGACACCGTCTGAACCCCATAGGACGTGATGCTCCTAGATAGCGCCCCTTGGCTGCAGTTGCAAGCTCTTGGTTACGTTTTGAGGTTTAAACCCGGGCTTTGAACAAGCCACTGCCCACTCGCACCAGCGTGCTGCCTGCAGCCACAGCAAGGGGCCAATCGTTGCTCATGCCCATTGAACAACCAGGCAATCCAAGTTCATTTGCAAGGCTGGCCCCCTCTTTAAAAACTTGATCTAGCTCCCGCTTGCCTAAAACCTGCGGTGGAATCAACATCACCCCTTGCCAGCAAACGCCAGGCAGCTTTTTTAGTTCAGGCCATTGCTGACGCAAAGCCAAGAGCTGAAATCCACCTTTATTGGAATCTTGGCGTAATTGAACCTGGGCATAAAGCTGAGGTGTAAGCCCTTCTTCAATTGCAATACGGCTAATCCGTTTTGCCAGCTCGCTACTTTCAACGCTGTGAAGAGTACTAAAACGAAGTAATACAGCCCGCACTTTATTATTTTGTAATTTTCCAATAAAATGCCAATCCAGGTTAGTTAGATCAGCGAGCAGTTCTTGTTTGGCTTGAGCTTCCTGCAAACGGCTTTCGCCAAAACTACGCTGGCCCATTTCATACAAAAGCCTTATATCAGCTGCCAATTGGCCTTTGCTCACCGCCAGCAATTGCACAGAAGCTGGCAATTGCTGGCGCAAGCTCCGGTAACGCTGCGGCAATGTCTCCACGATTTATATAAAAGTTTGTTCAAATAATTTCTGCCATAAAGGTAGATCTATCGAACGATTGCGGCGTTCTTTTAATAAATTTTGTTCCGCTAAATAGCGTGCATCTAACAGCGGCATCGATTCAAAATTTGCACCTCGGGCGTGATGGCTAACCCGGAAGAACATGCGCTGCGCATAAAGGGTTGCATACACTTCCTGGGCTTCACCAGCAGGGCACACTCGATATAACAAACCAAAAGTGGGATGGTTTAAATAACGTTCAGCGCTCACTGGGGCTTACTCCTTAAGAAGATCGTTAGAAGCCGCCAAAACGTATTCGCAGCGCCAGAAGCATCAGCAAAGCCGAAAGGCCCAATCCATCCAACCAGATCAAGGGAACACGGGGCACCCTTAATGCGCTTGGCGCACGCCAAAGCTCGCTGCGGGCCATCAGGGCGTCTGCCCCTTGCTCTGCCCTCAACAAAATATTGGCTAGCAATCTTTCAGCCACTGCTAAAACCAAAGCCAGCAGTTGTTTCCAGCCAAGTTGGCGCAAATTTAAGGCGCGAGTGGCAACGCCACGCAGGAGATTTTGTAATTCCTCTTGCACAAGCGGCAGAAACCGCAGGGCTAACAGCAGCTGGAAGCCAAGTTTCTGAACAGGCACCCCAAAGCGCTCCAAAGGTTGCATTAAGGCGCTTAACCCCCAAGCCAGCTCCTCTGGGGCCGTGCTTACCAGCAGCAGATTGGCACTGTGCATCAGCGTAAAAAGCAAGGTGCCAGTGTTTAAGCCCAATTCAGCCGAACGTTTCGTTACTTTCAGCGGCCCCACCTGCAACAGCACCCAGGCCGGTGGCGGCGGCAGCAGGGGGTTTCCTGGGGGGCTCTGCAGTGGTAATGGCCGTTCAGGGCCGCTGGGTAAGAGCGCTGCTAACAAAGCAATCGCAACGCAGAGAGCCAGCAAGGTGGGCAAGCTACGTTGCCAAATCCGCCAGGCAATGCCGCTGCAAAAAGTTAACAACAGCAGCAAAGCCACGAGGGCGAGCCGCCATAAAGGACCAGCCAAAATTGGCGTAAGTAGAAACGCCAAACCCCAGAGAAACTTCAAGCGAGGATCCAGCTGTCGCAACCAACCGCGGCCAGCAACGTATTGACCAATAGGTAGCTGCCGCAGCCAGTCCATCAACGCTCAGCTGCTTTTGATTGATCCCGTTCTGCATCCCGTTGCTGCTTTCCACGCCAAAACAAGCGCAGGGGAGATCCTTCAAAACCAAGACCCTCACGAATCTGGCGTTCCACATAACGGCGATAAGTATCACCAAACAACTTGGGATCGTTCACAAAAAGAGTGAAACTTGGCGGACGCACCGCCACCTGGGTGCCGTAGTAAACCTTGCCTTGACGACCTCCGCGAGTGGTGGGGGGGGTGCGCCAACTGAGGGCCTCCTGGAGCACTTCATTCACAACGGAGGTGCTCACTCGGCGCCGATGCTGTTCCACCGCAAGTGCTGCTAAAGGAAAAATACGTTCCACCCTCTGGCCAGTAAGGGCTGAAATAAACAACATGGGAGACCACTCAAGGAAGTAAAGCTTTGAGCGCAGCTCCTTCTCCATGGCAGGAAGGGTATGGCTGTCTTTTGAAATCAAGTCCCATTTGTTAACTGCCACCACGCACGCGCGGCCATCTTCTTCTATGCGGCCGGCAAGGCGTTGATCCTGCTCTGTTACTCCCTCTTCCGCATCGATCACTAGAACGCACACATCACTGCGATCGATCGCCTTAAAACTACGGTTAATGCCAAAAAATTCAGGGCCATAGGTAACGCTGCGGCGACGGCGAATACCTGCGGTATCAAGCAATTTCCAAGTTTTTCCCTCCCGCTCAATCGTTGTATCGATGGTGTCGCGGGTGG
>VFLB01000301.1 GCA_009914645.1 Synechococcaceae bacterium Bin_79_3 | reverse complement strand
GCGCTGCTAGCTTTCCAGCAGATTTGCTAAAGCAACTTGATCTGGCTTGCAGTATTGGCAGCTTGGGCCAGCGATATCGCCCAGATGCACAAAGCTTTGCGGGCCGTTCCCCTCACCTACAGCTGCCGGATTCAACTAAGCAACATTGGCGTAAGCGCTTAGCGGCCCTAGGCCCTGGCCTCAAGGTGGGCATTGCCTGGCAAGGCGGTGGCACCTTGGGTAATCGCCGCCAGCGTTCGCTCCAGCTTGAGCAACTTTTGCCGCTGTTAAAGCAATCGGGTTTGCATTGGTTCAATCTGCAATATGGCCATAAACCAGAGGAACTGCATGCCTTAAAGCAAAACCACGGCGTTGAAATCTTGCATTTTGATGGCATTAGTACTGATCTGCTTGCCACCGCCGGGCTCACCGCTGCCCTTGATCTGGTTATCACAGTGCAACAAACCGCTTTGCATATTGCCGCTGGCCTTGGCGTGCCCGTGTGGGGCCTTTTGCCCTATCGGGCTGAATGGCGCTACGGCCTCGAGGGTTCTCAAATGATTTGGTACCCCAGCGTGAAATTGTTTCGGCAACAGCAGCGGGGCAATTGGCAGGGGGTTATTGAACAGGTTTCGCAGCAATTGCTTAAACGCTTAGAGGAACGCTGAAGCGCTCTTAATGATCAGAATGGATGAATTATCACTTCATCAAATGGCGATTGCTCCTGATATCACCGCCCTCGTGGGCCATACCCCTTTAGTGCGGCTGAATCGCCTGCCTAAGGCAGAAGCTTGTTGCGCCGAGATAGTTGCAAAACTTGAAAGCTTTAATCCCACCGCATCGGTGAAAGATCGCATTGGTTTAGCGATGGTTCTTGATGCAGAAGCGCAGGGGCTGATCAATCCCGAAAATACAGTTTTAGTAGAACCCACCAGCGGCAACACCGGTATCGCTCTTGCGATGGTGGCTGCCGCCCGCGGCTATCGCTTGATCCTCACCATGCCAGACACCATGAGTTCGGAGCGGCGCTCGATGTTGCGGGCTTACGGAGCACAGCTTGAACTCACCCCAGGAGCGGAAGGGATGAAGGGGGCAATCGGGCGGGCCCGCGCCCTTGCAGCGGAGTTGCCCAATGCTTATTTGCTACAGCAGTTTGCCAATCCAGCCAATCCAGCAATTCACGCCCGCACCACTGCAGAAGAACTTTGGCTTGATACCGATGGCCGCATTGATGCCCTAGTGGCTGGAGTGGGCACCGGTGGCACCATTACCGGTTGCGCCCAGCTGCTGAAGCAACGTAAGCCCAGTTTCCAAGCGATTGCAGTGGAACCCACCGGCAGCCCAGTGCTCAGTGGTGGTGCCCCTGGGCCCCATCGCATCCAAGGAATCGGAGCTGGTTTTATCCCAGACAACTATCAAGCTGAATTGATCGATGAGGTAATGCAGGTAAGTGATGCCGACGCAATGGCGATGGGGCGGCGTTTGGCGCGGGAGGAGGGTTTGCTCAGTGGCGTGAGCAGTGGCGCCACCATGGCCGCAGCATTAAAACTGGGGCAAAGGCCGGAATGGGCTGGCAAATTAATAGTTGTGGTGCTCGCCAGTTTTGGTGAGCGCTACCTCAGCACTCCGATGTTTACCGACGCCACGCAGTGACCGCTGCGGATCCATATCGTGTGTTGGGGGTATCTCAAGGGGCCAGCACAGCTGAAATAAAGGCCGCCTATCGAGCCTTGGTGAAACAACATCATCCCGATGCCAAGGCGAGCGGCGCTGGCCAAAATTCAATTAAGGATCCAATTCAAGATTCAAAACAAATAATTGCCATTAATGCCGCCTGGGAGCTGCTGCGGCATCAAGAAAGCCGCCGCCGCTACGACAGTTCAACGCCCCAAGCGCGCAGTAGCCCCAAGGCCAGCAGCAGCACAAATAGTGAGGCCGCCCTCGAGCGCTGGTTGAGTGGCGTGTATTGGCCTATCGATCAACTTTTAGGGGATGTATTAGAACCTTTTGGCGCAGAATTCACTGCGTTATCTGCTGATCCATACGACGATCAATTAATGGCAGATTTTTGTTCATATCTCGAGCGCAGCCGCAACTATTTGGAAAGGGTGGAATATTTATTTCGTTCTCAGGCCTGCCCGGCAATTGCCAAGAGTTTTGGCCTCAGCCTTTATCACTGCCTAAGTGGCGTGCAAGACGCCATCGCTGAATTTGAGCGTTACACCGCAGGTTACGTAGATGGTTATTTGCGTGATGGCCGCGAGATGATCCGCGAAGCATCGCAGCGGCGCCAGCGGCTACAAACTCAGCAACCCAGATAAGGCTCTAATTGATCAAGCCTTAACCACACATCAGGCACCGGTTGGCGAAAACGCAGCTGGGCATGGCTTTCATTAATAATCAATATTTCCCCAGGCCCCTCTAGTAGATAAGCCGGCGGTATGGGTGCACTAGCAGCAGCTTCTGTGCTGCCAACATATGCCTCGCGATTTACCCGCACTAAGGCTCCTTTTTTGAAGCTGTTGGCCATGGTTTTTATCGCTCTTCCAGCAGGCTAAGGGGCAACGGTTGAGGTTAACGTCTGCAAAAGATGCCTAGGTAGTAATGAAGCTGTTGCTGATTGGTTGCACTGGTTTTGTTGGCCGTGAATTATTGCCGCTTTTAAAAGCTGCTGGCCACGAACTCACAATCGTGAGCCGCAGCTCTGCTGCTAAAGGAGGGCTGCAGGCCAACCCGGCCCTTGCCAAAAGTTGGCTGCCGGGTACTCCCCTTGCAAAGGCATTAGCTGAAGCGGATGCGGTGGTGAATTTAGCGGGGGAGCCGATTGCTGAACAACGCTGGACGCCAGCCCAATGTGAATTACTGCGTAGCAGCCGCATAAACACCACAAAATTTTTAGCTGCTGCAATCACTACTGCTGCTTCCACTAATGGATCCCCAAAGGTGCTGATAAGTGGTTCGGCCGTTGGTTTCTATGGCAGCAGCCTCGTTGAAAGCTTCACGGAAACCAGCCCAAATTCCACTGATTTCCTTGGAGAGTTGTGCCTGGAATGGGAGCAAGCCGCGGCGGCAATACCTGCAAGTTGCCGGTTGGTTGTTTTACGCACAGGCATTGTGCTGGCAGCTGATGGTGGTGCCCTCGGCAAAATGTTGCCAGTTTTTCGCGCTGGCTTTGGCGGCCCCATCGGTTCGGGCCGGCAGTGGATGAGCTGGATTCACCGCAGTGATTTCTGCGCTCTTATCGCAATGGCCCTCAGCAATCCCGCCTATTGCGGCGTTTATAACGCCACCGCTCCAAACCCAGCAACGATGACGCAGTTTTGTCAAAACTTAGGCAAAGCACTTGGCAGGCCCAGCCTGCTGCCGGTGCCTGGCGCTTTGTTGCAGTTGCTGCTTGGCGATGGTGCTTCTGTAGTGCTGGAAGGCCAAAAGGTGCTGCCAGAACGGTTGCAACAGCAGGGATTTAACTTTCAATACGGCGATTTGAATGCAGCCCTCGCCGCTGCCACCAGCTCCAAGCAGCGTTGATTAATGCCCCAGCCATCAAGATCCCAAGGGCTGGGGTGAAAAGCGGTTCCCACAGCTTTTTAAATAGGGAAAGAGGCGCATGTATTTGGCGCGCTTCTAAGCCAACAGCAGCTAAAAACCAGATGGCGGCAAAGATCACCAGAAATACATTGGCCACCAGCAAACGGTCCAACCAAATCTTGAACTGATTAGGGGCACTCATCGTTGCATCGCTTGGATGATGGCAGTAGCGATGCGTTTGGTTCCCCCGCTGCGGCCTAAGCGCTTCTCCCCTTCCTCTTGCCAACTCTGTTGTTGTTTTGCCGTTTGTTTCGTCATTAGGGGTATCAGCAATTGCACTGATTGCTCAAGGGTTGTGGCAGCGCCCACTTGCCCTTGCGCGCAGAACACTCCTGGCCCCAATAGGCGGCGTTGCGCTTCCGCAAATCCAGCAGTGAACTGGGGCCCAAAACCGGCTAATTGCAACACCGGTATGCCAAGCCCCACCGCTTGTTCGCTAGCGGTGCCCGCCATAGACAAAGCCACTCTGGATTCACACAACACTTGCTTGAACTGCCCCCAGCAAAGTTGCAATTTCAGTTGCTGCCAGTTCAAAGAGCTTGGGCTTGCACTCCAGCCTCGCTGTATGGCTATTGCTGCCACTGCTTCTTGGCTTAATTCCTGCACTAAAGCAGCTCTAAAGCTCCAGCTTTGAGCAGTTTTTGGCAACAATTCGAGCAAGGCCAGCATCAATTCAAAATTTTGCAATGCCTCCGGCAGTCGGCTGCCCGGCAGCAGTGCCAACATTTGTTCCGCAGAAGATTTTGCTTTGCCCCCCAGCAATTCTTCGATAAATGGGTTGCCAAGGAATTCCACAGATCGGCCCAGTTGTTCGCTTAGATCGGTTGCAGTGAGATGGTCACGGCTAAAAATTGCCCTTGTGCGTTTGCTTGCAAGGCAAGCGCCGCAAGGCCATGGCAGCCGCAACTTCCCTTCGTAGTGGCTGGAATAGGCCACAAGATAAGTAGCTACGGGTTTGCCTAAAAGCCAGCACAGCAGCACTGGAATCACATCTCCCACCACCACTAAACCATCGGCCTTTTGCGCCTCCTGCCAAAGGCGCCAACTGCGTTTTAGTAAATAAAGCAGCTGCCCCTGGAATATTTCGGCCCATCTGCCAGCAGCGCTGGTGTAACCCAAGCCACCAGTGCTGTAATTGCGGGTGCGGCCCAGCACTGAAATTCCAGCGGCAAGATACGCATCCCCTCCACCCACAAGGGGCACAGCAGCCACTTGGGCTCCCAGCTCCTGAAGGGCTAGGGCCAGTAGGGCACCGCTTAGGTCTTCCCCGTGGCCGTTGCTTATCAGCAGCAGCCTCATTTCAATCAGCTAGCCAAGCCTTCACTTTCTCTAAGGCCGGCCAGCCTGGTCGCCGCTGCAGCCCATCAGCGATGGAAGCCTCCAGTTCGCGGGATAATTCGGGTGAAAAGGCCATCACCTTTTTTATTAATTCAATGTGCTCCCTCACTCCTTTAGCTCCGGTTTCGAGCATGGCAAGGCTGAGGTTGATGCGGCCTTGGGGATCTTGTGGATTGATTTTTACAGCGGTTTTTGCTGAATGAAGAGCATCTTGAGGCTCACCGTTGAGCAGTTGCAGCCAGGCGAGGCAGGTCCAACCAGCTGATTGGCGCGGCGCTTGCTGGGTGATTTCTTTAAAGCTGGCAATCACTTGCGGCAGCGGAGCACCATTTTGGTAACTGCTTAGGGCAAGCTCAAATTCGGAAGCTTCAGTGCTGGCATTCATAAAGAGCTTGCTACTCAATTTAGGTATTGATTCAGATTCGCACCTTGGTGGCTAACTCACGGCTTAAACCGCAAAAGAACTGCCGCAGCCGCAGGTTTGTGTGGCATTTGGGTTGGTGAAATTAAAACCGCCACCTATTAGTGCAGCTGAAAAATCCAACTGCATGCCGTAGATATAAAGCAAACTTTTGGGATCGCATATCACTGTGAAAGCAGGGGCTTCAGCTGGTTCGTATACATAACTTTCATCATCAGCCTGCTTCTCAAGGGCAGAAACAAAGTCCATGGTGTAACTCATGCCGCTGCACCCGCCAGAACGTACCCCCACCCTCAGAACTTGAGCGCCCCCCTGCTGCTGCATCAAACCGGCCAACTGTTTCATGGCTGGAGCGGTGATCAGAATGCCTTTGCCATCCTTACCGGTGTGGGTGAGGGGAGCTGTTGCTAGATCAGTAGCCATAGCCTTACTTTTTAATTTACTAAATACTCTAAGCAACTTCCCAGCTGCGGCAGCCCCACTATGGGGCCATCGCTCCATAGAGTTGAACCATTACAGGAGCTGATGGTGCGGGTTGCAATCGTTGGATCAGGGCTAGCGGGCTTGTCTGCGGCAGTGGATCTGGTAGATGCCGGCCATCAGGTGGATATTTATGAAGCGAGGCCCTTTATGGGCGGAAAAGTTGGCAGCTGGATAGATCCAGATGGCAATCACATCGAGATGGGGCTGCATGTGTTCTTTTTTAACTACACCAATCTTTTTGCCTTAATGCGAAAGGTAAATGCATTTGATAATCTTTTACCAAAAGATCACACCCATTTATTTGTCAATCGTGGAGCCGATTTAAAAGAGCTTGATTTTCGTTTTGCCCTTGGAGCTCCATTTAATGGCTTGAAAGCTTTTTTTACCACTCCTCAGCTGAATTGGCTTGATAAATTACGCAATGCCCTTGCTTTAGGTACCAGCCCAATTGTGCAAGGTTTATTGGATTACGAAGGCGCGATGAAAACAATACGAGCTTTAGATCGCGTTAGTTTCCAGCAGTGGTTTATCGGCCATGGCGGCAGTGTTAATAGCATCGAACGAATGTGGAATCCAATTGCCTACGCCTTAGGTTTTATTGATTGCAAAGCTATTTCGGCTCGCTGCATGCTTACAATTTTTCTGATGTTTGCTACTAAAACAGAAGCATCAAAATTAAATTTGTTAAAGGGATCTCCCCACCGCTGGTTAACAGGCCCAATTCTTGATTATATTAAAGCTCGTGGTGGTAATTTGCATCTGCGGCATCGGGTAATCGAGCTGCAGTATCAAGATTCCTCAGCTAGTTCATTGGTAACTGGCTTAAAGCTTGGTACTCCCGATGGTGAAATTGTTGTAGAGGCGGATAATTATTTAGCTGCTTGCGATGTGCCAGGCATTCAAAAGTTAATACCAGCCGCTTGGCGGCGTTGGCCCTTATTTGAGCGGATTTATCGCCTGGAGGCGGTGCCTGTTGCCACGGTGCAATTGAGATACAACGGATGGGTAACTGAGCTGGGAGAAAGCAGTAGCGCAGAAGCAAAACGCAAAAACTTAGCTGTTCCTAGCGGTCTTAATAATTTGCTTTACACAGCAGATGCAGATTTCAGTTGCTTTGCTGATCTCGCCCTTGCCAGCCCAGAGGATTACCGCAAACAAGGGCTTGGCTCTTTGCTTCAGTGTGTTTTAACACCAGGCGATCCCTGGATCCCTAAAAAAACAGAGGAAATTGTTGCCCACACCGACGCTCAAGTGCGGCAATTGTTTCCCTCCGCTTCCTCCTTGCAGTTGGTGTGGAGCAATGTGGTGAAACTTGCTCAGTCTCTTTATCGCGAGGCTCCAGGAATGGATCCTTTTCGGCCGGAGCAAAACACCCCAGTAGCTAATTTCTTTTTGGCTGGTAGCTATACAAAACAGGATTACATAGATTCAATGGAAGGTGCCACCATGAGTGGCAGATTGGCCGCAGCAAAAATTCTTGGTTGCTAAACCAACTATTAAATTTCTCACTTTTTATTCACTGCGGAGATCCCATGGGCCGTTGGCTTGAGCACAGCGTTACCACCAGCATCCGGGCTCCAGTAGCTCAAGTGTGGGTTTTATGGAGCGATTTAGAGGCAATGCCCCTCTGGATGCGTTGGATTGAATCGGTGGTAACACTCGATGATCCAAATCTCACTGAATGGACTCTCTCCGCCCAAGGATTTCGGTTTCAGTGGAAAGCACGCATCACCAACCGAGTAGATGAGCAGCAATTGAACTGGGAATCGGTGAAGGGGTTACCTACAAAAGGAGCGGTGCGTTTTTACCCAGAAGGCCCCAGCCAAACATCAGTAAAACTCACAGTTAGCTATGAATTACCAGGAATCTTGGCTCCGTTAATGGATTCCGCCATGTTGGGCGGGCTTGTTAGTAAGGAGTTGCAGGCAAATCTTGATCGCTTTCGCGATTTAGTTGAACAGAGGGTTGGCAGCATTTGAAACGCATCTGCCACCTATCTTTTCTTATTTCCATTACTGCGGCAGCTGTTGCTGGTTGTGCAGTTACGCCACCACTTTCGAATAATTTGATAAGGGCTCCCCTGCCGCCCTTGCTGCAACCTCCTGCAAAGGATCCCCGTTTCACAGCTTTACCAACTCCTGCAGCCGTAATTGCTGCTTTACCAAAG
>VFLB01000228.1 GCA_009914645.1 Synechococcaceae bacterium Bin_79_3 | reverse complement strand
TGCAAGTAGTGAGCCGCTCTGGTTTAGAGGAATCATTTGCAGTTAATGCCTTTGGAGCAATCCTGCTTGCTAAAGCCGTGGATGAGGCCTTTGGGCATGGCCAACAGGCCTGGTTTGCAAGCCTTTCAGCAAGGGTTGGCAGCATTGGCGATAACCAACTTGGGGGTTGGTACTCCTACCGCGCTGCAAAGGCTGCGCAGAATCAACTGCTTCGCACTCTTGCAATTGAGTGGAAACGGAGAAGGCCAGCTGTAGCAGTAACTATGCTGCATCCAGGCACCACTGCCACAGAGCTTTCTGAGCCCTTCAGGAGCGCTGTTGCTCCAGAAAAACTTTTTAGTGCTGAGCGGGCAGCCGAGCAACTGGTGTCGCTAATAGCAAAGCAGACCCCTCTCGAATCAGGCAGGTTCCTTGCCTGGGATGGGCAAAGCATCCCCTGGTAGGGCTTTTTCTTGCAGCAACTCAAGTGGAATTACCTCCAGCGTTGAAAATTCACAGGCTTCAAGCACCACTTGGGGGGCCATGCCATCCCAGTAGGCCTCAAGCCAGCGAGGTGCACAAAGACACCAGCGATCACCAGGTTTCAAGCCTGGAAAAGCATTTGCTTCGTTGGGGCTTGAGAGATCGTTGCCTTGGGCCTTGCTGTAACTCAAGAAGGATTCACTCATCACGGCACATACGCTGTGCCGTCCAAGGTCTGCAGCGTTGGTACGGCAGCTGCCATCGCGAAACCAACCTGTGAGGGGCTGACATCCGCAGCTCTTCAGGCCTGTACCAAGCACGTTAAAAATCGATGTTGATGTGGTCATAAGTCTGATAAATCGGAACAAACACTTGACGGAATCGGGGGGGGAGGCGCTATGGGTCTTGGGGTAGCCAAGTTTTACTGGTTACAAAACACCCAAATTCTCCAACCTGCAAGCACCCGATGAGCTGGGATTTCACCGAAGATGCGGCATTCCATGCCTTAGGGGATGCCTTTGCCGAGAGCGGCGAAACATCAGCCATGGAGTTTTTAGCAAATGGTGAGGGGGCCTTTCATTTTCAGGAACTCACCCAAAATGCTGCAGGAGAGGGTTTCGACCTCTCCGATTCCAGCAGCTTGGAAGCGTTTCAGCAAGAAGTTATTGATGCTCTTGAGGGGCGTAGACCCGAATAGAGCTAGCTGAAATAAAAGGCAATTTCCTTGGGCTTGAGTCCCTCCCAGCCGGCCAAAACGAGGCGATTGTTCAGGCTGTCTCGATCTAGATGTTTTGCTCCTGATCGAACGATTCTGTTGCGCATTGACTTTGTAACGCCGCTGCGGGCCCGGCCGCTCTCTAGATCCATTACTTCTCGATAGAGGGCCAGCATTTCCGCGGGGATTGCTGAGCCATCGAGATCCACACCAGCTGCGATTGCAGCATCAACGCCATCAGGCCCTGAAATTGCCATAAAAACAATGAGATCAACCGTCAGGCTGTCATGCCAGCATCACGCGCTGAAATAACGAGCTTGGCTGTGTAGAGCCACCAGCGCAGTGGTGCTCTGTTCTGGATCAAGTTGATCACTTTCATCCATAGTTAAACCAATCCGATTGGCCCCTAACCAGTCCAATTGAGGCCGGGAATCTGCAACATTCGGGCAGGCTGGGTAGCCAAACGAGTAGCGACTGCCCCGATATCGCTGGGCAAGGACATCCTTCAGAGTTTTCGGCTCCACATTTTCAAAACCCATTTCTTTGCGGATACGAGCGTGAACCCACTCGGCAAGCGCTTCAGCTAATTGAACACCAAGACCATGAAAATAGAGATAATCAGTATATTTATTATCTTCAAATAATTGTTTTGCAAATGCGGTAGCAGCTGCTCCCATCGTCACAGCTTGCATTGGTAGAACGTCTGTGGGTGCATCATTTTGCAAATCTCTATAAAAATCTGCAATGCAATAGCGATTACCAGACTTCTGACGAGGCAAATCAAATTTTCCAAGGCCTTTATCTGAATTTAAAGGATCAAACACAACAACACTGTTTGCTTTTCTACCACAAGGAAAATATCCGTAAATAGCCCGAGGCGATAAGAGTTTTTCTTCGCGAATTCTGTGCATCCATTCAGTTAGGACAGGTTCAGCCTTCTCTTGCAACATCAATTCATATTCAGGGCGTGATTGCTTTTGATTTTTTCTAAGTTGCCATTGGCCAGCAAACAGTGCCTGTTTGTCTAAATAAGCAAAAATTTGATCAATTGGTAGTTCTTCTTCTAATAAGACCCTAGTGCCCCAAAATGGAGGTTCGATAAAAACTTCTTCCGGTACTGCATCAGAGCGATCGCTAGATATAACTAAATCTTGAAGGTTTGTATTGATAGAATTAGTGGTTTCAGTAGCATCCAACTTACTTTCGGCGGGTAAGGATTCAACATCAACACCAAATCCATCAGGTGCAATACCAAGAAAACCAGATTTATTATCCCATTGTTCAGCTTTTTTTGCAGCAACTAATGCATCCATAAATCGTAAATCGGTGAAAGCATCTCGCCCGTAAATCACCTGGCCATGATAAACATCTCTGCAATCTTTATTAACAAATCTAGGCGTGAGAGCAGCCCCGCCCAAAATAACGGGAACATTAATGTTAGCCTCATTAAATGCAGCAAGATTATCCTTCATAAATGCAGTAGACTTAACGAGCAAGCCGCTCATTGCAATGCAATCAGCTTTATGAATTTGCTGGGCATCAATAATAGCTTCTACGGATTGTTTTATGCCAAGATTAATAACTTCGTAGCCGTTATTTGTGAGGATAATATCCACGAGATTTTTGCCAATGTCGTGAACATCACCTCTTACTGTAGCTATCAGTAACTTTGCCTTAGCTGAGCTTTTAACCTTACCATCGGCACCGATTACTTTTTCCATATGGGGTTCTAGATATGCAACAGCACTTTTCATTGTTTCAGCGCTCTGCAAGACAAATGGAAGTTGCATTTGACCTGAACCAAATAATTCGCCAACAACCTTCATGCCATCAAGTAAAAAAGTATTAACAATTTC
>VFLB01000287.1 GCA_009914645.1 Synechococcaceae bacterium Bin_79_3 | reverse complement strand
TAATCAATCTTGATTTGATACGCAAGCGAGAAAACGGTGATCGTTCAGATTGATCTGGTTGTATCCGCCTGTTCTCCCCTGCTATGGCTCCAGAAGCACTGCCACCAGCAAAGGAATTCGCTGTATTTAATTCCGATTTAAGTAACGAGTGGTTTGAAAAATATCGCGGCTGCACTGCATTGGCGGTAGATACAGAAGCGATGGGGTTGGTGCATGGCCGCGACCGTTTGTGCCTTGTGCAAATTTGCGACGATCAGGATCGCGTCAGCTGCATCCGGATAAGCCGGGGGCAAACAAATGCACCAAAACTGCAGCAGTTAATGGAAGCCGTTGCAATTGAAAAGGTATTTCACTTCGCTCGTTTTGATGTGGCGGCATTGGCCTCTGGTTTAGCGATCAAGGTGAATCCAATCTTCTGCACCAAGGTGGCAAGTCGCCTTGGACGCACCTATAGCCCCCGCCATGGCCTCAAAGAGGTGGTGCAGGAGCTGGTGGGAGTTGAGCTGGATAAACAGGCCCAAAGTAGTGATTGGGGCAGGGTTGATGAGTTAACAGATCAACAATTGGCCTATGCCGCCAACGATGTGCGTTATCTGTTGCCAGCACGGCAGCAACTGCATCGCATGCTCGAGCGGGAGGAGCGGCTTGAGCTTGCTTTGCAGTGTTTTAAGTGCATTCCGGTGTTTTCAGAGCTGGATCGTTTGCATTTCGGTTCGATATTTGAACATCGCAGTTAGTGAGCAGTCGCTCCTTGATCAAGATGGCTATGGCTGCACTGCCACCGGGGGGCCCCATCCGTTGCCGCCCAATCCTGCCAAGTTCTAGTTGCAGATCTGGAGATTTCAGTAGTAATTCCAGGGCTCTTTGCAGTTCTGGGCCTTTTCGGCAAACCCGCACTGCACCTCCCAATAAACGGCTCTGACGTTTGGCAAAACCGAGGGTGAATTGGGGCCCCGGCCCCGCTAAAGACAGCACAGCACAACCAATCCCCACCAGTTGTTCTGTGGCGGTACCGGCGCAGGCCACCCCCACCTGGGCCCAAGGTGCCCAGGTGGGAAATAAGCGAGCGCCTAAAAGCAGTAAACCGGCGGGCCCCTGCCAGGCCCCTTGGGCTCTGCTGCCAAGGGGGATAACAGTGCGCTGATAGCCCAGTGCGGCGAACAGGGGTTCCAATTCAGCAGCTGCGGGTGTTGCACCACAGGCCAGTAGTAAAACCCGTGATGTTGGCGCCACAGGCTGGGCTAAGGAAATTAATAGTCTTTTTAAATTTTCTAATGCTTCTGGGCAACGGGAACCAGGTAGCAGCAAAACCCGCTGCAGTTTGCTGAGGGCCAGAGGAACTGGTTGTATTTCAAACCCATCCAGCATTGGATTGCCAGGGGCAAGGGCCGCCACCCCATGGCGCCTTAAGCCCCGTGCGGTGAGCGGATCACGGCAGGCCACCAAACGGCAATTCGGCCTTGCCATCAAGGCCCACTCCCAGGGATCCCATTCACTGCCCTTGAGCCGGTGATAGGCATCGGCTAGGGGATTGCGGCCGGGGCCACTGCTCCAGGTGTAGTCGCTTTTTGGGGTGCCGATAAAGCCATAGGACCTGCCGCTGCCCCAGGCCAGCATTAAAGGCAGAAGATCGCCCACTGCCAATACAGCCCCATCGCCTTGCCGACACCAACGCCGGATGCTGCCAATTTGGGCCAAGCTCAAGGGCCCCAGACCAGCCCATAAATCTTTTAACAACGCCCAAAAGCTTTGGTTGCTAAAACCACCACTAGGCAATCGCTGAAGAGGCCCAAGGCACTGCACATTGTTTAGTTTGCCAAAGCTGTTGCCCTCCCCCACAAGAGCAAGAACACTTATCTCCAGCTCACTAATTCCTAGATCACTCGCTTGCAGCTGAAGCGCCTCAATAATCCGCAGCGCGATTAAGTCTTCCCCATGGCCATTGCTCAGCAGCAGTAGGCGAGTTGTCATGGGGGCGACTGGTACGATCCGATATTGGGAGTTTTACTCCCGGATCGGCGGCATGGCCAAGTGGTAAGGCAGAGGATTGCAAATCCTTTATCCCCAGTTCGAATCTGGGTGCCGCCTTT
>VFLB01000192.1 GCA_009914645.1 Synechococcaceae bacterium Bin_79_3 | reverse complement strand
TCGGCCCTGGCACCGAAGCAATCGCCGGCGAGGGCCATATCCTCACCGCTGGTGCCATAGATACCCATATTCATTTCATCTGCCCCCAGCAGATTGAAACAGCATTAGCTAGCGGAGTTACCACGATGTTGGGGGGCGGCACAGGCCCAGCCACCGGCACCAATGCCACCACCTGCACGCCAGGGGCTTTTCACCTCGCTCGGATGCTCCAAGCAGCGGAAGGTTTGCCAATGAATCTGGGCTTCTTTGCTAAAGGCAATGCCAGCACCCCAGAAGCACTGGAGGAGCAAATACGCGCTGGTGCCTGCGGCCTCAAATTGCATGAAGACTGGGGCACCACCCCTAGTGCGATCGATTGCTGCCTTTCAGTTGCCGATCGCTTTGATGTGCAGGTGTGCATCCACACAGACACCTTGAATGAAGCCGGCTTTGTGGAAGACACAATCCGCGCCATTGCTGGCCGCACCATCCACACCTTCCACACCGAAGGGGCAGGGGGCGGCCACGCCCCAGACATCATCAAAATTTGCGGCCAAGCCAACGTGCTCCCAAGCAGCACAAATCCCACCAGGCCTTACACCCGCAACACCCTGGAAGAACATCTCGACATGTTGATGGTGTGCCACCACCTAGATGCAGGCATACCAGAAGATGTGGCATTTGCAGAATCGCGCATTCGCCGCGAAACAATCGCCGCAGAAGACATCCTTCACGACCTTGGCGCTTTCTCAATCATTGCCAGTGATTCCCAAGCGATGGGCAGAGTGGGGGAGGTTATAACCCGCACCTTTCAAACAGCGCACAAAATGAAAGCGCAACGGGGTGCGCTACCAGGCGATAGCGATCGCAACGACAACATCCGAATTAAACGCTATGTAGCCAAATTCACTATTAACCCCGCCATAGCCCATGGCATCAACAGCCAAGTGGGTTCGATTGAGGTGGGGAAATTGGCTGATCTGGTGCTCTGGAAACCAGGATTTTTCGGGGTAAAACCGGAGCTAATACTTAAAGCAGGCAGCATCGCTTGGGCCCAAATGGGTGATGCCAACGCATCAATTCCCACCCCCGGGCCAGTGCATGGCCGGCCAATGTTTGCCACCTATGGCAGGGCACTCGCCCCCAGCTGCTTTACCTTCATGAGCCAGGCGGCCCTTGATG
>VFLB01000159.1 GCA_009914645.1 Synechococcaceae bacterium Bin_79_3 | reverse complement strand
CCTCATTGGAACTGCTGGTGCGCAGCGGCAGATCGATAACTGAAAGTTTGCTCACCTTGGTGCCGGAGGCATTCCGTGATCAACCGGAGTTGGCGGATAAACCTGAAATTGAAGCTTTTTATGAATATTCCGCCTGCACCCAAGAACCTTGGGATGGGCCTGCCCTACTTGTATTTAGTGATGGATGCAGCGTTGGTGCCACGTTAGACCGCAATGGTTTGAGGCCGGCTCGCTACTGCATCAGTAGCGATGGCTTTGTGGTGATGGGTTCTGAAACCGGTGTGGTGGAACTCGATGAAAGTTTGATTATTGAAAAGGGGCGGCTTGGGCCAGGCCAAATGTTGGCCGTTGATCTTCAAAAGGGACGTTTGCTGCGTAATTGGCAGGTGAAGCAGGAAGTTGCCGCGCGGCACCCCTACGCCAATTGGTTGGCAGAGCAGCGTAAAGACCTTGCTCAGCAGCCTTGGCAGCAGGAGAGGCAACTAGCAGAGCAGCAGTTGTTGCAGCAGCAAACCGCCTTTGGTTTCAGCGCTGAAGATCTTGATCTTGTGATCGAAGATATGGCGGGCCAAGGCAAAGAGCCCACCTACTGCATGGGCGACGACATCCCCCTGGCGGTGCTTTCAGATAAACCTCACCTGCTCTACGACTACTTCAAGCAGCGTTTTGCTCAAGTAACCAACCCGCCAATCGATCCGCTGCGGGAAAAATTGGTGATGAGTTTGGAAATGCATCTGGGTAAGCGGGGTTCACCTCTAAGGCCAGAGCCAACGGCGGCGGCAGTGCTGCATCTATCAACCCCCGTGCTGAATGAAGCGGAGCTAATCGCCCTCACTCAACAAGGAATTGCCTGCAGCAAGATCTCCACCTTGATGCCGATTGAGGCTGGCCCCGTAGCTCTGGAGAAAGCGCTGTTGCAACTGCGCCTAGAGGCGGAAGCAGCAGTGTTAGCCGGAGCTCAAATTTTGATCCTCTCCGATCGCGGCATTAATGCCAATGAGAGCTACATCCCGCCGCTTCTGGCGGTGGGGGCAGTGCATCATCACCTGCTTGCACTGGGCCTGCGCTTACAAGCATCACTGGTGCTCGAGACGGCTCAGTGTTGGAGCACGCACCATTTGGCTTGTTTGATTGGTTTTGGTGCCAGCGCTGTTTGCCCCTGGCTCACCTGGGAAACCAGCCGCCACTGGTTGGCTCAGCCGCGGGTGCAAAAGCTGATCGAAACTGGCAAATTGCCCCCCCTTAACCCTGAAAAAGTACAGGCGAATGTGCGAAAGGCACTAGAGGATGGCCTACGCAAGATCCTTTCCAAGATCGGCATTTCGCTGCTTGCCAGTTACCACGGAGCCCAAATTTTTGAAGCGATTGGTATCGGCGCTGATTTGATTGAGCTTGCTTTTACTGGCACCACAAGCCGGGTGGCGGGCTTAAGCCTGGCAGAACTGGCCAGCGAAACCCTCAGCTTCCATGCAAAAGCAT
>VFLB01000140.1 GCA_009914645.1 Synechococcaceae bacterium Bin_79_3 | reverse complement strand
TTTTCGGTTTTAGGTAGTTCAAGGTTTAAACCTGTTCCATGGCTATCTTCTGTTTTGATACTATCTGTTTTTAGTCTAATACTGCCACTATTTGTTTTAACAGCTATCAGCTCAGTATCAGATGCTCTTAGATCAACTAATTGATCACTACGATTACTAAATCTTAGTGAAATTTCACCAAGATCTCCCCTGCTGCAGAGCCGAATACTTGAAACTGAAAGTTTTTTAAGTTGACCCATTGCACTCACTAGTAATACATCAGCTTCTGGCGGGCAAGCTGCAGCACCAACAATTGTTTCACCCGGCAATAATCTCATTAAGGTGGGCCCTTGGGCTGTCTTGCCCATTAACGGAATGCTGTTTTCATCAATTGGCAGCCTTAAACTTCTACCTGTGCTTGTTGCAACAACTAAATTTTGAGCCTCTTTACAGATAACAGCCCTTTCGAGTTCAACACCATCTTTCAATTTTAAAACTGTTGTTGCTCGGCCTGAAAGATCTTTAAATTCTTCAGCGGCAATTCGTTTAAAGCGACCATCGCTACTTAATAAGCCAATAGAAAAGGCAACATCATCTGTTGGCATTACTAAAACCTCAACTATTTTTTCTGCTTGGCCATCAACACTTTCTGGTAGAAACTTTTCGATTGGCCCAGGTTGCTGGGCAGCAAATTCCCAGCGCAACGCAGCAACCCTGCCTCCACTTGTGAAGGCCAGCAGAGTTGGAGCTGGTTGCACCGCAAGGATTAATTGGCCATGGGGGCCATGTTCGCCATAGGGAAGTGGCTCTTGTAGATGTAATTTCCCCAGGATTTGCGGGCTGGCGATACGTAGCAAGCCGTCGCTTTGGAGCAGAAGCCGATTATCAGGGCTGATGGCAGAAAGAGCATGCAGCCTTTGAGCTTCTGCATTTGGTCTTTGAGCTGCAGCCCGTTGGGCTACTAAATCATCTCCACCTTCTTGCAGGCGAGTGCGGCGAGGAGTAGCAAAACGTTTGCGTAGTTGCTTGAGTTCTTTGATGAGAGTATCTAGCAAGCTTTGGCGATTATTTAATAAATAACTTAGCTCTGTTTGTTCTTTTTGTAGCTCATCTAATTCTTTGCGTAGGCTTTCCTGTTCAAGGCCTGTTAAACGTCTTAAGGGCATTGCCAGCACAGCATCAGCCTGGCGTTCGCTTAAATTAAGTTGTACTTGCAAACTTGCCTTTGCACTGGCGCTATCACGGGCGGATTGAATCATTTCAATTACATCTTTTAATGAATTAAGTGCTTTTATTAAACCTTCAACCACTTCAAGCCTGTCTTCGCAACGCTTTAGAGCATGACGGGTGCGCCGCACCATTGTAAATTCTCGATATTCAAGGAATTGTTCAAGTAATTGACGCAGGCTTAATTGTTGTGGTTTTCCATTAACAAGCGCCAGCATGATGGCACCAAAATTACTTTGCAACGCAGTACGCTTATGTAATTCAGCCATTACTTGTTCTGCATTTGCATCACGCCTTAATTCCACTACCACCCGCATGCCTTCACGATCGCTTTCATCACGGATATCGGCAATCCCATTTATTTTTCCATCATTTACTTGTTCTGCTAGTTTTTCAATCCAGCCTGCTTTACTTAATTGATAAGGAAGCTCTGTTATTACAACTGCCCCTCTTTTATGGCGTCCCTTGCCCGGTTGCATTTCTTCGATATGGGCAACTCCCCGCATCGGAATACTGCCCCTACCTTGCAGATAGGTTTCCTGTAATCCGGATCCGGTAAGCACTACACCACCGGTGGGGAAATCAGGGCCTGGAATTAGTTCCAGCAGTTTTTGATCGCTTAACTCAGGGTTGCGCACTAACGCCACTAGGCCATCAACCACCTCGCCAAGGTTGTGGGGTGGAATGCTTGTGGCCATTCCCACCGCAATTCCGGTGCAACCATTCAGCAGCAGAAAAGGCAATTGGGCTGGAAGCACTGTTGGTTCCTGCTGAGAACCATCGAAATTATTGGCGAAATCAACTGTGTCACTACTGATTTCTGCCAACATTCCCTCGTGGGAAAGTGGCGATAGGCGCGTTTCGGTGTATCTCATTGCGGCCGGTGGATCGTCGTCTACCGAGCCGAAATTTCCGTGGCCATCCAGCAGTGGATGGCGACTGGCAAAGGTTTGTACAAGCCGCACCAGGGCGTCGTAGACAGCTTGATCGCCATGGGGGTGGTATTTGCCCAGCACGTCCCCCACTACACGGGCACACTTGCGGTAGGGGCGATCTGGGGTGAGCCCCAGCTCATGCATCGCAAATAAAATGCGCCTTTGTACTGGTTTGAGCCCATCCCGCACATCGGGCAGGGCCCTTCCCACGATCACGCTCATCGCGTATTCGAGGTACGAACGCTGCATCTCTTGATGCAGAGCGATCGGAACGATGCGCTCGTCCGCCATGCGGAGGGGGTTAAACCGAAAGGAAGGGGCTCAGCCTACAGATAGCGAATTCACTCGTCCTTAAAACCGGCCATACCCATGGCCCTATCCACAGAACCCCGCAACCTTTCATCGCGGAACATCACCTGGGTGGCTTGCCGCAATTTCTCTCCCCACAACTGATCTTTTTGATAGACATCCAGCACGTAATCCGGTTCTTTCACGAGGGCTTGAATCGCCAAGCTGATTGCTTCTGTTGAGGTTTTAGCTTCTGAATAAAGGGCTGATGCCAGTGCAAGGCTGGGTTCTGCTGCATCGGAGCTGATTTCTAGGGCCTTGCGCCAGCGGCCAATCGCTTCGCTGCGGCGCCCTTGCTCGAAAAGCACAATCGCTTGGTTATTCACTGCTTCCCAAAAATTTTTCCGGAGCCCGGCGGCCTTTTCAAAGGAGCTAAGGGCGGGATTTAGTTCTTTGAGCTGGATCTGTGCATTACCAAGATCAAAATAGGCACCAGGATTATTTGGATCCAGGCGCAGCCCTTCGCGCAATAGTTTCTGGGCCTCTTCCGGTTTGTTATTACGCAGATTTAACGAACCTTCCGCAAACCAAACCCCTGGATTATTGGGGTCTAGCTGTTTTGCTTTTGCTAGGGCTTCATAGGCCCTGTTGTTTTTTTCTCCTTTTGCGGTGCTGCGTAATTCAGCTTCCGCCAGCACCAGCCAAGCTCTTGGATCACTGGGTAAAACCTGCACTGCCAAGCGCGCTAATTTGCGCCCTTCCTCCACTTGTCCTATTTGCAGCAGCCCGGCAGCAGCTCCTGCAATACCAAGGCCCGCCTTGCCAAGTTCTTTTGCGCTTGGCACAAAGACATACGGCACTAGCGCTTGGGCGGGGGCCGGCAGCCAGCAAGCTGCTGCGGCCAATAGAGCCAGCAGCTTGAGGCCCATGGTGTTCAAAAAAGCTAAAGGCAGCCTAAGTTGCGGCGCCACATATGCGGTTTAATCCGCCTCAAGGCTGAACTTCGCAAGGCTTGATCCCACTGGCTTGCATCCCAATTGAGTAGTTCAGCTGGTTTGCTTTGCAGCATCCATTGGCGTGGTTGCAACTCAGGATCTTCATTTGCCTGTGCTTGTTTTTGATTCCAGGGGCAGGCCTCTTGGCATAGATCGCAACCAGCAATCCAGCCATGCAGCGCAATCGGCAGTTCAGTATTGCGATTTTCGATCGTGTGAAAAGCAATACATCGGCGGCTATCAACAACAAACGGTTCCGTTATTGCCCCCGTAGGACATGCCGGTAAGCAGGCACTACAACTGCCGCAGAGGGGGCTGGCGGGGATGCTTGGTGTGAGTTCAACTGTGGTTAACAGGTGCCCTAGCAGCAACCAGGAGCCGTGGCTTTTGCTGATTAGGTTGCCATTTTTACCAATCCAGCCAATCCCAGCTTCTTCCGCCCAGGCTTTATCCAGTAACGGCGCTGTATCAACACAAACGCGCCAGTGGCAATCGGGTTGCTGCAGCTCTAGCCAGCGTCCTAAGCGTTTTAAACGCTGTTCGATTACTCGGTGATAATCCCTCCCCCAGCCGTAGCGGGCGATGCGGGCAACACCAACCTGCTGCTGCTGCTCTACGTAGTAGTTCAACCCCACCGCTAGCAGGCTGCGCACCCCTGGTAGCAACTGTTCCACCTGGCGCCGCTTTGGGTTGTTCATCCAGGCCATATCTGCTTGATACCCAGCGGCCAGCCAGCGTTCAAGGGCGGCATTACGCAGAGCAAGCCGTTCACTGCCAGCCGTTGCCGCCACCCCTGCCACAGCAAAACCCTGGGCGATGGCCTCTTGTTTCAACTGCTCGGCAAGATCCACCGGCACCTTTACAGTTGCGCCGCATCTTCATTGTGCCGTGCCAGAGCTTTCTCCTTCCCGTTTATCTGGTTTGTTGCGCTGGATCGGCGGTGCCCTCGTGCTGGTGCTCGCTCTAGAGCTAATGGCAGTGCTTAGTGCAAATGCTTGGGGTGAGGAGGCTTTTAGCCAATTGGTGGTGGATACCTTGATTAAGGCTTCCCCGATGGCCTTTGTTGGTTTGCTTTTGATGTTGATGGGCTCCCGCCTCGATCAACCGCAGCAGCAGCGCAGCCCCTTGCGTTGGACAGTGTTTGGAGTGGGTATTGCCCTTGCTTTATCTCTGCTGGTGTCTGTGCCGGTAACGATCAGCGGCAATTCAATCCTGCAAAAGCAGTCTGATCAGGCGGTGGAGCAAAAACAGATGGAATTGAATCGGGCCACTGCAGAAAGCAACAACCCTCAATTGATTGAAACCTTGGTGGCTCAGCTGCGTCAGGCCGGTCAGCTGGATCCAAATTTGAGTGATGAACAGGCGAGTGCCCAGGCAAAACGGTTCATAGACGGCCGTCTAGGCCAACTCAAGCAACAGGTGCAGCAGTCTGAAAGGGCCAGATCTCTAACTTTGGGTCAAAGACGTTTCAATGGCACTGGTATGGCTTTGCTATTGGCCCTAGCCATCGCCGCTGTTGCATTGGGGGCAATCCTCTAGTGGACGCCCCTGTGGCTAAGTTGAATTAGCGATTTACTGCTCAAGACCATTGGTGCAGACCCGCCCTAGACCAGAACCGCCAATCAATGTGCGGTTGCAACAAGATCTCAAGAACGACCTGATCGCTGGGTTGCTTGTGGTGATTCCACTTGCAACCACAATTTGGTTGTCTACTTTGGTGACTCGATTTGTGGTGAGTTTTCTCACTTCAGTGCCAAAGCAGTTCAGCCCATTTAATACGTTAAATCCATTTTTGCAGGAAATAATTAACCTGCTTGCTGGCTTATTAGTACCTCTGCTTGGTATTCTTTTAATAGGTTTAATGGCCCGTAATATAGTTGGAAGATGGTTGTTAGATTATGGTGAAGGAACATTGGCACGTATACCTTTAGCTGGCTCGGTTTATAAAACTCTTAAACAAATTCTAGAAACGGTATTAAAAGACAACAGCACCAGATTTCGCCGTGTGGTGCTTGTTGAGTATCCAAGGGAAGGCTTGTATGCGCTGGGCTTTGTAACAGGTGTATTGGGTGCATCGATGGCTGCTAGTTTCACTCAACCAATGTTAAGTGTTTTTATTCCAACAGCACCAAATCCAACAACCGGTTGGTATACAGTAGTTCCAGAAACTGCAGTACGTGATATTGACATGAGTGTTGAAGATGCGTTTAGAACAATTATCTCAGCAGGAATTGTTAGCCCCGACGATCGCGATAGCCCTGTAAATCGTAGTTTTTCCAGCCTTCTCGCCCAATTGCGGCCCTCCACGCAGCCCAGCCCACCAAAACCCTGAAATTGATGCAAAACCGCACGATTGCCAGGGAGTTAGCCCTTTTAATTCTTGGTCAAAAGGCTGATCGCAGCCCAGCTACTACCGAGCAACTTTTAGCCCAAGCCCTCACATCACTGCATAGCCATTTGCGGGAGGTATTGGATCAATCAGCAGATCAATTGCAGCAAGCTCAACAAGCTCTTTTAGAAAGCGAATTAAGCGAAGGTGAAAACGAGCGGGTTAGGCAACATTTATATAAAGGTTTAGAAGGAGCCGAGCAGGTATTGAATCGCTTATCGGCCAGTTTGGAACTTCCTCGTTTGCTTCTTTTAGCAGATCAGCATGATCTACGCGAATGGGCTTTGCAGCGCTCCAAGGCAGTATTTGCGGCGCAACCAGCTTTAGATAGCCGCATTGATGCTGTGATGGAGGGTTGGCGTTTAACCCGTTTGGCTCGCATCGATCAAGATATTTTGCGTTTAGCGGTGGTGGAAATTGAAGCTTTTCAAACCCCCCCTGCTGTGGCGATTAATGAAGCTGTTGAATTGGCTAATCGCTACAGCGATGAGGCGGGCAGACGCAAGATCAATGGTGTTTTGCGCCGCTACATCACTGCCGCTGCTGAACTTAAAGTGCTAAACAATGGCTGAGTTTGATTGGTTTAATCGCGAAACCACTGAGGCCCAATCCGCAGAGGATGCTTTGGCATGGGCCAAGGAGGCTTATGCCCGCCTTAAGGCTCAACAACAGGGCGCGCCAGATACACCTCTTGATACTCCAACAGATACTCCAACAGATATTTCAATAGATATTCCAACAGATGCTCCTGATATTCCAGATATTCCAATAGCTCCTTCGTTGCTCGAACAAGCAGCAGCAAAGCGTGATGAACGGCTCGCCAGTGTGTCGTTACCCGTTCTTGAAGTAAAAACTGAAGTAAAAACTGAAGTAAAAACTGAAATCAATGCTGAATTAACCACTGAAATTCAGCTTGATTCAGATTTTCTTTGGTCTGCAGAAGTGCTTGCAGCTCAAGGGCGACCAGCGGCTCAAGTTTCCATAGAAGAAATCGATTGGCTGGGTAAGTTGCGGCGTGGAATGGAAAAAACCCGTCAGGGTTTTGTTACCCAATTACTCGAAAATCTTGGTGATGATCCTCTATCTGAGCAGTCGCTTGAGCAGATCGAAACCCTGTTGCTTAAAGCCGATGTAGGGATTGAAAGCACCGATTTAGCGCTTGATCGTTTGCGGCTACGCATGAATGAAGCGGTGGTTGATGCAGCAGAAGCGATTTCTTTACTAAAGCAAGAATTGCGCGATCAGCTCGACATACCCCTTGGCAAGCAGGGAATTGCTCCTTTGCTTGCCCCTGTAAAAGGCCGGCTCAATATTTGGTTGATCGTGGGTGTGAACGGTGTTGGTAAAACCACCACTTTGGGCAAACTTGCAAACTTGGCGGTGCGCAGTGGCTACAGCTGCCTGATGGCAGCAGGCGACACTTTTAGGGCTGCAGCGGTGCAGCAATTGCAGGTGTGGGCAGAACGTAGCGGGGTTGCAGTGATAGCAAATCCTTCCGCTAATGCCGATCCCGCCGCTGTGGTTTTTGATGCCATAGGTGCGGCACGTTCAAAAAATATTGAATTGCTTTTGGTTGATACCGCTGGGCGGCTGCAAACAAAACACAATTTGATGGAAGAACTGGCAAAGGTGCGGCGCATTATTGATCGCCTTGCTCCAGAAGCTCAGGTGGAATCGTTACTGGTGCTTGATTCCAGCCAGGGTCAAAACGGTTTAAGACAGGCGATGGCTTTTGCTGCCGCAGCGCAACTCACAGGGGTAATCCTCACCAAGCTCGATGGCAGTGCAAGAGGTGGAGTTGCCCTTGCAGTTGCAGCTGAAACGGGCTTGCCGATTCGTTTTATTGGTGCCGGTGAGGGTTTGCGCGATCTAAGACCCTTTAACAGCTTTGAATTTATTGAAGCTTTATTAGCCAAAAATTAGCTAACTTGGGTCACCCTGCGGCAGCCCCATGGGCGCCCAGCCGCCTGCTCACCGACCCCAAATTGCGATCACCCCTGCCGCTTCTTTACGGCAACTGATCGATAGCCTCAACCGCGAACAACGGCGTAATCAAGAGCTACTGGCATCCCTTGGGTTTGCTTTACGTAGTTTCACTAACCTCAGCCGTTTTCTTGAGCTAGTGCCTCTGCTAACGGCCCGTTTAGTGGAGGCTGAAGGTGCGATTTTGCTCACTTTGCGCAGTGATGGTTCGCTTTGGCGTGAACAATTGCATGCCTCCGCTTCTAAGCGTTGCGCTGAGTTATTGCGCATGTTGGCCGGTTTGCAAGATAAGGATCTCGATTCCGAGGCGGGCGATGAATTGATGGCATCAAGGCTGGATCAATTGGTGCGAAGGCAGCTGGGAGATGTGCAACTTTTTGGCACTTCGGTGGTTGCAAAAAATCGACAGCGGGGTCGTTTATATGTTTTTAGTAGTGATCCTCAATATTCGTGGAGTGAGGTGAGACGCCGCCATGTGCAATTGGTGGCAGATCAAACGGCGGTAGCAATTGAAAATGAATTACTACTCGAGCAGATGCGGCAGCATCACCGATTAGATCAACAACTTAATATTGGCGGTGAAATCCAAGCTCAATTGTTGCCAGATCGCTGCCCAGTGATTGAAGGGGTAGAACTGGCTGCTCGCTGCCGCCCTGCCTTTCAAGTTGGTGGTGATTATTATGATTTTATTCCAACTAAACCTCAATTAACTGGTAAAAGACGAGAACAGGGAAGGTGGGCTTTAGTGATGGGAGATGTAATGGGGAAAGGTATACCTGCAGGTTTATTAATGACCTTGCTACGGGGAATGTTGCGAGCTGAGGTGTTAACCGGTTTGCCGCCTGATCGAATTTTACATGATTTAAATCAATTAGCCCAAGAGGATTTAGCTCATTCCAATCGTTTTGTTACTTTGTTTTACTCAGAATATGATCCGCGCTCACGATTGCTGCGTTTTAGTAATGCAGCTCACAATCCGCCTTTGATTTGGCGTCGGCAGGGCCATACGGTGGAACGTCTTGATGCTCCTGGCCTATTAATTGGCTTGCAGCCCGACGCTGATTACGGCTGTGAGCAGGTGCTTTTAGAGCCAGGGGATGTGCTTCTTTTTTATACCGATGGCGTTACTGAAGCCAGTGGCCTTGGCGGTGAGCGTTTTGATGAGGAGCGTTTAATGCGATCCCTCTTGGCGATTTGCAAATTGGGAGTTGGGGCCCAAGAAATTTTGGATCAACTTTTTGCGCGGCTGGATCGTTTTGTGGGGCCAGGCCGTCAACTAGAAGACGACGCCTCAGTGGTGGTAATGAAGGTAAAGGATGCAGTGGTGTTGCCTAGCCTGTGAAATCCTGTGGGCCAGGCGAAATGGGTGCAAATGAAGGGCTAACAGGGGGGCAAGGGGCCAGTTGGAGCAACCGTTTTGACCAGGGTTTGCACCCTGCAATCGAGCGCTTTAATGCTTCGATTGGTTTTGATATTGCCTTGCTGCAACAGGATCTTGATGGTTCCGTTGCCCATGCCCGCATGTTGGGGCGTTGCGGTTTGATTTCAGAACAGGAAAGTATTGATCTCATATCCGGCTTAGAAGCGGTTCGCCAAGAGGCAGCAGCGGGCAGCTTTAGGCCCGGCTTGGAATGTGAAGACGTTCATTTCGCCGTGGAACGGCGTTTGATTGAACTGCTAGGACCGTTGGGCAAAAAACTGCACACCGGCCGCAGCCGTAATGATCAAGTTGGTACTGATTTGCGCCTCTGGTTGAGGCAACGCATCGATGGCTTGGAACCGCGCCTGCAACGGCTGCAACGGGCCTTGTTTCAACTGGCGGATCAGCATCTGCATACCTTGATTCCTGGCTACACCCATCTGCAACGGGCTCAACCCCTTTCATTGGCCCATCACTTACTCGCTTACGTGGAGATGCTCGAGCGGGATCGTTTACGTCTGCTTGATGTGCGTAAACGTGTGAATATTTGCCCCCTTGGCGCTGCGGCACTGGCGGGTACCCCGCTCCCAATCGATCGCCGTCAAACCGCCGCTGAACTGGGCTTTGAAACTATTTATGCCAACAGCTTGGATGCGGTTAGCGATCGGGATTTTGCTGTGGAGTTCAGTGCAGCAGCAGCTTTGGTGATGGTTCACCTCAGCCGGCTTAGCGAGGAGGTGATTATTTGGGCTAGTGAGGAATTTGGTTTTGTGCGCCTTAGCGACCGTTGCGCCACCGGCAGCAGTTTGATGCCACAGAAAAAAAATCCCGATGTGCCGGAATTGGTGCGTGGTAAGTGCGGCCGCGTATTTGGCCATCTCCAGGGTTTGCTCACCATGATTAAAGGGCTTCCACTTGCGTACAACAAAGACTTTCAGGAAGACAAAGAAGCTTTATTTGATGCTGTGCGTACCACTGAAGATTGCTTAGAAGCCATGGCAATTTTATTGGAGGAGGGTATTGATTTTCGGGTGGAACGTTTGGAGCAAGCGGTTGCCAGCGACTTTTCCAATGCCACTGATGTGGCTGATTACCTAGTGAATCGCGGTGTTCCCTTTCGTGAGGCCTATCAGTTAGTTGGGGGTTTGGTGAAAACCTGCCTGCAGGAGGGGGTGTTGCTAGCTCATTTGCCATTGGAGCGTTGGCAAATGCTGCATCCAGCTTTTGAGCAAAGTATTTATGCCGCGATCGCTCCGCGGCAGGTGGTGGCAGCGCGGATTAGCGAAGGGGGTACTGGCTTTACTCAGGTGCAACTGCAGCTCAATCATTGGCGCAATCTCTTGATGTGTTCTTAAAGACATCGATTAAGTGGCACTTGCCGGTTTAGATTTTGCGAGTTCCCATTTCTATGGGATCCCCTAGTCCATTCAACGGTCCATTCGGTCCCTAAGGCCAGTGAGCATTTTTGTCGGCAACCTTCCCTTCCGCGCGGAACAGGAAGACATCATCGAACTCTTCGCCACCTATGGCGAGGTAAGCAATTGTTCCCTTCCTTTGGAACGGGACACCGGACGCAAAAGAGGCTTTGCCTTTGTGGAAATGGCAGACGACGCTGCAGAACAGCGAGCCATCGAAGCATTGCAAGGCGCCGAGCTGATGGGTAGACCATTGCGCATCAACAAAGCTGAACCCCGCAGTGGCGGAGGAGGTGGCGGCGGCGGCGGCGGATATGGCGGTGCTCGCAGTGGCGGTGGTGGTTATGGAGGAGGCGGCGGTGAGCGCAGCTCGGGTGCCCGCGGCTGGGAAGATCGCAGCTACGGCAATCGCGATTCAGCTCCAGCTCCAACCCCTGCCCCTGCAGCAGATACCTGGGGCGCCCCAGCTGGCGAACCAAGCCGCGATGGTTTTGACGACGGTCGCAGCCGCCGCCGCCGCGGTGGTGGGGATCGCCCAGCTACCCCAGCCCCCAGTGAAGATTGGGGTGATTACGGCGGCGCTGAAGGTTGAATTTGGTTTAAATTTGGCGGCTCTCCAGCGCTTTGGCGAGCCGTTCGGCTGCTTCTGCTAACAGGAGTTGCGGATCAGTTGCGGCAGCTGCAGTTGTGCTGATTTCTTCTTGGCGCTTCAGATTTTAAATTGTGCGCATCACTGAAAACACAACCAGGCTGATTACAACAAAATTGATCAAGGCAACTAAAAAGTTGCCAGCAGGCCATTGATTAATCTGATCAATTCCAAGGGATTTCAAGGTTGGAGTGAGTAGTTGGCCCATCACCAAGCTCACTAAAGCATCAACAACCTTGCCGAAGGCACCGCCAATAACTACAGCGATGGCAAGTTCTATTACATTTCCTTGCTACAGAAAATTACGGAAATCCCGCAAAAAATGTTTGATCATTGAATTTTGATTGTGTCCTTACTTTTTAGCAGCTATCTATAAACCGCGCTCCTCTAATTGCAGGCAAGCGCTCTCCAGCACCTCCGGCCCAGCATTTGCTTTAGAGGCTTTTTCTACTAAGGCTCGGCGCCAATGGCGAGCACCACTAACCCCTTCCACTAAATGAACTAAGTGGCGAGCAATGGGCCACAGCTTGCCCCCGTCCCTGCACCATTGCTCCGTATGGGGCATAAGGCCCCGCAGCACCGTTGATGCTCGAGCTGGAATCGCCTTTTCATCATTAAAAAGTTCTCGATCCACCTGGTTCCATTGCAGTGGGTGATGGTATGCGGCCCTTCCCACCATCACTCCATCAGCCCAATGCAATTGCTGCTGGCAATTTTCTAAAGTTTCCAAACCACCATTTAATTCCAATAAAAGTTGGGGTCGATCTTGTTTCAATTGCTGCACTAAGTCGTAACGCAGGGGGGGAACCGTGCGGTTTTGTTTGGGATCAAGGCCCTCAAGCCATGCTTTACGCGCATGAATGATGAATCGCTGGCTGCCGGCTGCGGCAACCGTGTCAACGAAATTAAGCAGTTCCGCGTAGCTGTCGTGGTTATCGATGCCAATGCGATGTTTCACCGTGATCGGTAAGCCTGAGGAAGCAGCCATAGCTGCAATGCATCGGGCCACCCTTTCTGGATCAGCCATCAAGCAGGCGCCAAAACGCCCCTGCTGCACCTTGGCGCTAGGGCAACCCACGTTCAGATTTACCTCGCTATAACCCCAGCTTTTTGCCCATTGAGCTGCTGCCGCTAACAATTCTGGGTCGTCGCCCCCAAGCTGTAAAACCAAGGGCTTTTCGATTGGATCAAAGTTGAGCAGTTTGTTTTTATCGCCGTGATGTAGCGCCTGGGCTACCACCATTTCTGAATACAAAAGGGCGTGGCGACTCACCTGCCGCATCAGCACACGAAAGTGGCGATCGGTGTAATCCAGCATTGGCGCCACACTGAAACGATGGGCCGGAGGCTGATTTGCAGTAGCGCTTGAGGGGGTCACTAACCCATGCTGCAGCTTGATGTGCGTTTTATTCAGCATGGCCGATTGGCAACGCCGTTCATTGCTGCAAGCCCTTGCTGCAGCCTTTGCCGCTTTTTGGCGTCCGGCCCCTACTCAAGCAGCAACAGATGCAACTGATCCCGCGTGGCAATTAAGCCCAGCTCAATGGCGGGCCCGGTTAGCCCCAGCTGCTTTCAAGGTTTTGCGTCAAGAAGGCACTGAAAGCCCTTTCAGTAGCCCCCTAAATGCCGAGAAACAAAAGGGTACTTATCAATGCGCCGGCTGTGAATTGCCTCTATTTTCCAGTGTCACTAAATTTGATAGCGGCACAGGTTGGCCAAGTTTTTGGGCACCACTTCAAAAGGCGGTGGTTACTAAAGTGGATTTCAAATTAATTGTTCCCCGCACTGAATATCATTGCCGTCGCTGCGGAGGTCATCAGGGCCATGTATTCAATGACGGACCAAAACCAACTGGAAAGCGTTACTGCAATAACGGGGTGGCTTTAACTTTCAAGGCCGATGCCTGAGCTTGTGGTTGCAGGTGGTGGTGCTGCTGGCTTTATGGCAGCTATTACGGCTGCAGAGGCAGGTCTTAAGCAGGTGCAGATTTGGGAAGCCACTGCCGAACCTTTGGCGAAGGTGCGCATTAGTGGCGGCGGGCGCTGCAACGTTACCCATGCCTGTTGGGATCCAGCTGAACTGGTTAGCAATTACCCAAGGGGTGAAAGACCATTACGGGGCCCGTTTAGTCGATTTGCAACAGGTGATGCAGTGGCCTGGTTTAGTGAACGGGGCGTCGATTTGCAACAGGAGGCTGATGGCCGCATGTTTCCTGTAAGCAATAGCTCTGCAACGGTGGTGGAAGCTCTGCGTTCCAGGGCGCAAGCAGTTGGAGTTCAGCTTTATACCCAGCGGGCGCTGCAGGCGGTTCAACCTTTAAGCAAAGGGGGTTTTGAACTGAAAGCTAGAGGCTTGGATAGCTCCATTTGCTGTGATCAGTTGCTGCTTGCAACGGGCGGACATCCCAGCGGCAGAAAGCTTGCCCAAGCATTGGGCCATCAATTGGTGGCGCCAGTGCCATCGCTTTTTACCTTGCGTTTAGATGCACATTTTTTGAGGGATTTGGCGGGGGTATCCCAGGGTTCGGTGCCGTTGGAATTGTTAGTTGGAGGTGAAAGTTTTCGTCAACGGGGCACCGTTCTTATCACCCATTGGGGGGTGAGTGGTCCGGCGGTGTTGCGGCTTACGGCGTTTGCGGCTAGAGCTTTGCATAAACATCAATATCGCGCTGAATTGCGCATTGATTGGTGTGAAGGGGCAAGTTTAGAAATCTTGCAGCAACAACTAAAGCAAGCTCGTCAAGATTTAGCGCGCAAACAAATGGCTAACGGACGCCCTGAGATATTGCAGGCGCTTAAGCGACGCCTTTGGTTGACATTACTTAATCAAGCAGAGTTGAATCCAGCTATGCCGTGGGCGGAGTTATCACGCCAAGCTGAGCAACGGCTGCTTCAAGTTTTACAACGCAGTGTTTATAAAGTGTTAGGGAAAGGTCCATTTGGGGAGGAGTTTGTAACTGCGGGGGGAGTTGCGCTTACGGAAGTGAATTTGGCGCGGATGGAAAGTAAAAAACAACCTGGTTTGTTTTTTGCAGGTGAAATAATGGATGTGGATGGGGTAACAGGTGGTTTTAATTTTCAACATTGTTGGAGTAGCGGTTGGATTGCTGGCAGGGCTATTACGGCAAATCACCATTCATGAATTTTCCATTTCGCGCTGATATCGAAGCGCTGAGGGGGGTGGCGGTTTTAGCGGTGGTTATATTTCATTTGTTTCCTAATATCTTGCCTGGTGGTTACGCGGGGGTGGATATATTTTTTGTAATTTCTGGTTATGTAGTTACCTATGCATTGCTTGCTAGGCAACAAAAAGATCAGCAACAAGCGATGGGGTTTACCATTTTTTTGCAGCGTCGTTTGCAGCGGATAATGCCCCCTTTATTGGTAGCATTAGTTTTGATTGCAGCAGTAAGCTATGCGATCTACGAAAAACGTTTATTTTATAGCTTTTCTGGTTTTTCAATTACTAGTTTGCTTGGAATATCAAATTTAAAACTGCTTGCGCAGCAAACAAACTATTTTAGTCCGGATCAATATCTAAACCCTTATCTGCATACATGGTCTTTGGGGATTGAGGAGCAATTTTATTTAATTTATCCGCTGGTTTTTCTTCCTTTTGTGCGTGCTGAGCGGCGCTGGCGATTTTGGCTTGCAGCAGTTGCACTTTTGCTTGCTTCTTTGCTGATCGCCTGGCATTGGTCTGAACTGAATGCCCAGCGGGCTTACCTATCTCCAATTAGTCGCTTTTGGGAGTTAGCAATTGGTGTATTGCTTGCTTTGGCGGGGGTGTTACCAAGGCTGCAACAACGCTTAGAGAAGCTTAAAAACTTTGCCCCTTTGGCCCAATGGCTTGCAGTGGCAGGTTTGTTAATTAGTTTTTGCCTGCTTTCAGACAAAGCTCCCTA
>VFLB01000021.1 GCA_009914645.1 Synechococcaceae bacterium Bin_79_3 | reverse complement strand
TTAAGCCCATGCATCCTAAGGATCAAAGCTTGCCATTGAAACAACAACTCCAAGGGATCAATATCTACCTAATTGGCATGATGGGCTGCGGTAAAAGCAGTGTTGGCCCAGAATTAGCGAAATTGCTTGGCTATCGCTTTATCGATGCTGATTCAGTAATCGCTGCAGCCGCTGGTTGCTCCATAAGTGAAATTTTCGATAGCCAAGGTGAGGCAGGCTTTCGTTTGCTTGAAACCCAGGTATTGCATCAGATCAGCCAATGGCATTCGCTTGTGGTTGCAACCGGAGGTGGAGTTGTAACCACAAGTGCCAACTGGGGTGCTCTACGCCAGGGGCTAGTGGTGTGGCTGCAAGTTGATGCTGCTCAATTACTAGAACGGTTGGAGGCCCATCCCGGCGATCGCCCTCTGCTGCAACAGCCAAACCCCGAAACAGAATTATTAAAATTGCTGCAAGCTCGCGCAGATCAATACAGCCATGCTGATTTGTCAATAGCTGCAGGCGGCGCAACTCCAGCACAGGTTGCCAATAAAATTTTGGCAGCACTTCCTGCAGTGCTTAAGGTTCCAGGCGCACCGCGAACCACTGCACCGTGAAACCGGGCTCCAATTCCAAAGCACATGCAGTGTTAATTAAGCGTTCCGCCATGGCGGCAACACTGGGCAGGCTTGCCAGGTCTGCAGGGGGTTGAGTTAAGCGCGCTAACTGCATTTCAAGCCAGCTCAAGGTTTCTAAGGCTGTAAGAATCTGCTCACCCGCTTCGGGATCCAACACCACGTAGTGATCTAAAGCCCGAATTAAGGGATCAGACATGCAATTCGCTTTATTTAGCTGCATCCTGGCGCTGCTACTGCCTTTAGGGGGCGCATTAGAGCAAAGGTTGCTGGCGTGGCCGGAATGGAACCTGCCGGCTCCACTTTCAAGGCCCGGCCATAGAGATCTTGAATATCCTCAGTGGTTTGAGGGGGTTTGGTTACTTAATAGCAACGAAATAAGCCAGGCCAGTGTTGTTTTTAGGCGCCGAGATGATGGCAAGGTGGTGGGCTTGAGAGCTGCTAACGCCGCTGCTGTGGCAAAACAAGTTCTTGCAGGCGAGCTTTTGGCAGTGGAAGACGATCCCATAAATCCAAACCGTCAACTAACAAAGCTGAGCAACGATCGTTTGCTTGAAACAAGCATTCAGGGCCGTGCCACTGAAACGTCAAAAACTGGATTTTTTTTGGCTGACGAGTTGAGTATCCAAACCCTGCGGCAGCCTGGTTTACCGCCCCGTTTGAGCCGGATTGAAATCCTTAGTAAATTCCACTTGGTAAACGAAAACCATATTGATGTTGAGCAGTGGCAAGCCCGATACCCCTCTCCAGAACAGGGGCTAAGGGCAAGGCCAATTACAAGCAGCTATTCAAGCTTGCAGCTGGAGCGGCAGAGTGGGAATGGAAACGCCAAAACAACAGGGCCGCCGTGAGGGATTTTTTCGTCAATGTGACGCGTTACCCCAGATACCTAATTGCACTTGGGCTTGGTGTTGGCAATTCAGTGCTAGCCCCCTTGCTTGCCCGCACTAGTAATCCGGTAACGGCGATTGCCCTCGTTGCAGCAGCAGTTAGTGGCAGCATCAGCCTTGCTTTAGTGCTGCATGCGATGGTTACACCACTGCCGGGGGCGTAGCGATGGCCCAAGGGCGACGGGTAGAACGGGTGGCCTCATTAATCCGCAAGGAAATGAGCGAACTGCTTCGCACGGGCGTGCGTGACGAGCGCATAGCCCAAGGCATGGTGAGTATTACAACTGTTGTGGTGGCAGGCGATCTGCAACATTGCAAGGTGTCGGTAAGCGTTTATGGCAGCGAAACAGAACAGGCCGAAGCAATGGCCGGTTTGCGTTCAGCGGCCCCTTACTTACGCGGTGAATTAAGCCGCCGCTTAAACATGCGACGCACCCCTGAATTGGTGTTTCACCACGACAAAGGCCTAGCTGAAGGTGTTGAGGTGTTGGGCTTAATCAATCGCCTCAGCCAAGAACGCAAGCAAAGCGATCAAGATGCTGCTGAAAGTAGTTGCGAAGGTAACGCTGAAGAAATAGAAAATATATGAATTTGCGCCGCCAGTTAGCCCAGTTATTTGTTTTGCGCGCCAGTGGATTTGCCACCGATAGCCAGCGGCGTTATCCCCGCTGGGAACTGGGCAACACCGAACTTCAGCACTGGTTAGAGCAAGGGGTTGGCGGCGTGATTTTGCTAGGCGGAAGTGCCGCCGATCTAGCTCTACGTTGCCGGCAGTTACAGCAGTGGGCCGGATCAGCCCAGCAAAACCGCTTGCTGCTTTGCGCCGATGCGGAAGAAGGGGTGGGACAACGCTTTGAAGGGGCTACTTGGCTGGTGCCCCCCCTTGCCTTAGCGCCCCTCTGGCAAACAGACCCACCCCGAGCAGAAGCTTTAGCCAGGGCCTATGGCCGGTGCACCGGCAATGAAGCCCAGCTGCTGGGGCTCAATTGGGTACTAGCACCAGTGTGCGACGTAAATAACAATCCAGACAATCCGGTAATCAATGTGCGGGCCTGGGGCGAAACCGCAGCGGCAACAACGGCCCTTAGCCGCGCGTTCCTGCAGGGTTTAGAGGGGGAGGGGGTACTGGGTTGCGCTAAACATTTCCCCGGCCATGGGGATACCAGCCAGGATTCACACCTGCAACTACCCCAACTTGCCCACAGCCGAGAACGGCTAGATGAACTTGAATTTGTACCGTTTCGCGCAGCCATTGCCGCTGGTGTTGGCAGTGTGATGACAGCGCACCTGCAGCTGCCAGCCCTTGATCCAGAACGCCCCGCCACCCTTTCAAAGGCAGTTTTAAGCCAACTATTGCGGCAACAGCTGGGCTTTAACGGCTTGATTGTTACCGATGCGCTGGTGATGGAAGCAATTACAAAGCACTACGGAGCAGCAGAAGCAGCTGCTTTGGCCTTTGAAGCAGGGGCAGATCTGATCCTGATGCCAGCCGATACAGATGCCGCCTTAACGGCCCTTGAGCAGGGTTGCCTCGAAGGCCGCTGGCCGCTGGAGCGAGTTGAGCAAAGCCTGGAACGGCGGCGCCTCGCCTTGGCCCGCTGCAAACCCTCTGAACTTGATACAGCAGCGGCCCTAGTTGATCTAGCCAACTGCGCCAGCAGCCACGGCGCCCTTGCCCAGGAATTGTTGCAACTGAGCTTGCAACAGCAAGGCTGCAACTCAGCGCCGCCAAAAGGACCGGGGGTGAATTTAATAAGAGTTGATAGCAGCCTTGCTTGTAGCCCTTTACCCCTGGCGGCCCCTGCCCTGTTGCGCCCCCAAGCCGCTGGCTTTCAAACCACCTTGATCGATGGCCGCAGCCAAGCTTTAGATCTAGAAAAATTGCCAACTGGGCCAGTGTTGCTGCAATTATTTGTGCGGGGTAATCCCTTTCGAGGTAGCGCCGGCGCTGATGGCTACTGGGCCGAGCTGGTGCAAAAGCTATTGACGCAGCAAAGATTGGCGGGCCTTGTGGTGTATGGCAGCCCTTATCTATGGCAGGAGCTAAAAGGGCTGATCCCCGCCAACATCGCTATTGCTTACAGCCCCGGCCAGATGCCTGGGGCGCAAGCTCTTGCCTTGCAAAGCCTTGGCCTTGCTGCTGCCAGCTATGAAGGGGGCTTCACGAACTAAGTTTTAGTCTTAATAGCTAACCAAATTCTGGGTAATTGAAGCCATGCTCAGCCTCTCAATGATCGTGCGCAACGAAGAGGGGCAGATCGGCCAATGCCTCGCCAGCGTTGCTGGTTTTTGCGATCAATTACTGGTGCTTGATACCGGCTCAACAGATAACACCAAAGCAATTGCAGCTGAAGCTGGTGCCCAGGTGGAATCAATGGAATGGCCAGGCGATTTTGCCCCCGCTCGCAATCGAGCCTTGGAATTGGTGCAAGGCGACTGGGTATTGGTGCTTGATGCTGATGAATTTCTGCTGAGCGATGCCAAAGCCCCTTTGCAAGCGCTGATGGCTCAACCCGATGTGTTGGTGATCAATCTGCTGCGTTTTGAAGCGGGGGCCGCCCAGGCCCCGTATTCAGCGGTGAGTCGGTTATTTCGGCGCCATCCAGACCTTAGCTGGAATCGCCTGTATCACGCCTCCATAGACGACAGCGTTGAAAAATTGCTGCAAGCTGAACCGCAATGGCGCGTGGTGGATTGCCCCGAACCTGCCTTGCTGCATAGCGGTTACCAGCTGGAGAGCCTTTTGGCGGGCAATAAAGCAGAACGGCTCAGGCAAGCCATGGAAGCGGAACTCGTAGCTAACCCTGGCGATCCCTACGCCTGCGCCAAATTGGGGGGGCTAGAAATCGAATCCGGCAATGTGGAAAGAGGTATTGCTCTTTTGGAGCAAGGGCTTACCCGCTGCACTAAAACCCAGTTCTCCGAGCGATATGAACTGCAACTGCATCTGGGTATTGCCCATGCCTATAGCGATTTGCCGCGGGCGGAAAAGCACTACCGAGCCGCTCTTGATGAACCATTAAACCCGCGTTTAAACATTGGCGCCCGCTTAAATCTTGGTGCATTACTGCTAAGGCTTAACAGATTAGAAGAAGCCGCCAGTTACACCGAAGCTGCTACCCGCCACGCCCCTGAAGTGGCCCTTGCCTGGTACAACCTTGGCTTAATTCGGCGTAAATCAAATGATATTGGAGGCGCCCTGGAGGCCTATGAGAGCGCCTTAGAACTGGCTCCAAATAATCCCGAAATTCACCAAAACCTTGGCGCTGCCCAGTTACTTGGAGGGAATTTTGATGCCGCAAGAGCAAGTTTTCTCACAGCAATTGGTTTATTGCTGGCTCAAGGCAAAGAAGAGGAAGCAAGAGAATTGGCAGCAAAAGCGGGCGAGCTGGTGAAATTGGATGCAGCTTGAGTTAAAAGCAACGGTGGTGCTTACCCGGGCTGAACAGCAGCTTGGCGAAGCCCGCCAGATATTTGAAGCCGCTGGCGCAAAAGTGCTGGATTTACCCGCTTTAGTGATTGGCCCTCCAAACGAATTGGGACCACTGCTTGATGCTTTAAGGGAATTTAGTAGCTTCCACTGGTGCATTTTTTCAAGCGCTAATGGGGTGGATGCAGTTGAGAGCCAACTTCAACACTTAGGCCAATCCCTGGCAACAAGGCCCAAAGGGGTGAGGTTGGCTGCCGTGGGCCGCAAAACAGCAGCGTTGCTTGAGCAGTTGGGGGCACCTGCTGATTTTGTTCCCCCAGAATTTGTAGCCGATAGCTTGCTAGAAAATTTTCCAGTGGGAGTGTGGGGCCAGCGCGTCCTTTTACCGCGGGTGCAAAGCGGCGGCCGCAGTATTTTGGCGGAAGCTTTTGCGGAAGCTGGCGCCAGGGTGGTGGAAGTGGCTGCCTACGAATCCAGCTGCCCAAGCCAAATCCCAGAAATTACCAGCGCGGCTATAAAGGCCGGCAGCGTTGAGGCGATCTGTTTTAGCAGTGCAAAAACAGTGCGCCATTGTGTGAGCCTGCTGCAACTGGAATTCGGCAGCAACTGGCGAGCCTTGCTAGCGCCAATCATGCTGATCTCAATTGGGCCTCAAACCACAAAAGCCTGCCACGAATTCCTTGGCCGCGTTGATGCAGAAGCAGACCCACACCACCTTGAGGGGCTTTTGGCTGCTTGCGCCTTTGCAATTAATTCAAAGCAAAAGCTTCAAAGTTGAAAGGGCAACTTCTGGCTGCCATTACCAAGCAGCAACAGCCCTTGCTGCACATCAACACTGATCACGCGCCAACCTGGCGGCAACCAGGGAATGCCTGCTCCACCTAGATCACCTGGCACTACAGCACCAGTTTCGTTGTTGTAAGAAACAAAAGCTTGGGGTACCCCCCGTGCCATCGCAACACCAGTGAGCCGCAGGGCAGGCTTAGCAAGGCTTTTTGTTGGATTTGCTCCTTTTGGGGTAGTGGTTGCAGCTAATGGTGCGAATGGATCATCACGACCCTTTGGCAAAGCAGCAATTACGGCTGCAGGAGTTGGTAAAGCTGTGAAACGGGGATCCTTTGCAGGAGGTTGCAGCAAAGGCGGCAGGGGAGCCCTTATTAAATTATTCGAAAGTGGTGGCGTAACTGCACAACCAGCTACAGCTGCCGCAGTAACGGAAAGAAGAAAAGATAGGGGGCATATGCGTTTCAAATGCTGCCAACCCTCTGTTCAACTAAATCGCGAAAGCGATCAAGATTTGCCTGCAATTCCTTACTAACAAGCCCGCCCAACATGGCGGAATCCATCAACGGAGCCAAGATTCCTGGTAATTCATAACTAACTGTGAGTTTTACTGACGTTTGGCTGGGGCCTTCTGGGTAAAAACGCACCGCTCCTTTTGTGGGTAACCCCTTCACCGATTCCCAATTCAATTGCTGCTCATCTACTCGGTTGGTGATGCGTGCTTTCTACTGAAACCGAAATCCCTGGGCGGCGAGGGTCCATTCAGTGAGA